>CAYTSJ010000001.1:0-22572 GCA_964440385.1 uncultured Pusillimonas sp.
GTCGCCCAGTGGGGCACGAATATTTTCGGCGCACAAGCGGCCTCGGAGCACTACTTCAACAACGACGCCTCAAAATTAACGCGTCACCAATCTGCGCGTCTGGCCGCCATGTTGCCGAACCCGGCCTATTATCACCGCCATGGCAATACCCCTTACTTACAAGCCAGAACAGCCACCCTGCTCAAACGAATGACCATGGTTCAAACACCCTGAAGTGGCGTTTTACCAAGACAGGACGTCACAGCGTTTGTTAATCTTACGTCTTAACTTTTAATACTGACCGTTCATGCGCACCGCACGCCGCTACCTTGCCCGCGAAATCAATCGCTCTTGCGCTGTTGTCTTACTGGCCTTGCTGGGCCTGTTCACGTTCTTTGCCCTGATCGATGAACTGGGCGATGTTGGCAAAAGCATCACCCTGCTTGATCTTTTTTTCCTTCAAGCCCTGCAAATGCCGACCCGACTCTATGAGCTCCTCCCGATAGGGCTGTTGATCGGTGCCATTCTCGCACTTGCCAGCCTCGCGCAGCGCAATGAGCTCGTCATCCTGCGAGTCTCCGGTGTCAGCGGCCTGAGACTCATGCGCATGCTCTGGATAATCACGATCCCTTGGGTTATAGGCGCCTTCATCTTGTCGGAAGTCATCACACCTGCCGCAGAAATGAAATCCAGCGAAGCCTCGCTGGAATTGCTGGGTCGCGCCGGTGGCGGGCGACTTTACAGTGGCTATTGGTTCAAAGAAGAAGCCCCCGAAGAGGGTACCCGGGTCATCAACATCACTGAACTGAAACCCAACGGGGGGGTCGCAGGCATCACGCTCTACGAATTTCGGGCCGGACAAGAACTGGCGTCGTTTTCACAAGCCGTGGATGGCTTTTTGAAAGACGGGATGCTCGTCATGAACCAGGTGACAGAAACCACGGTCAATGCCTCTGCCGTCGACGCCCTGGCCGATGCCAAAGTTCCCGACTTGCCCATTACGCAGGTCAAAAAGCTCAAACAGCGCAGCCTGAGCACAACCCTCACACCGGAACGCCTGATTGCACGCATCCTGACACCCGAACGCATGTCGATCTCGGTACTGAATGACTATATTGCCTACCAGGAAGCCAACAACCTCCAAACTGGCCGAGAGGTTGTCGCGCTTTGGCGCAAACTGGCTTACCCGTTTACCTTGCTGGTCATGATCACGATTGCAGCGCCGATAGCCTTCCTGCAGACCCGACGCGGAGGTGTAGGGGGTAAGGTTTTTGTCGGCATTTTGTTGGGGGTTGGTTTTTTCATGATCAACCAGTTGGCACTTAACGTCGGCATGCTCAGCAAATGGGCACCGTGGGTCACCGCGCTCGTTCCAAACCTTGGTGCCTTGGTAATGGCACTCGGTGCCCTGACACTCATGGAAAATCAGCATAACGTCAGACGTCTCCTGATAACACATAGCCCCTGGAGCCGTTCAGCATGACGTTAAGCCACGACATCTGGGTTATCGGTGATGTGCAAGGGTGCTGCCAGTCTCTCAAAGAGCTGCTCAAGCACCCTGATCTGGCCTCCGACAAGAACCGCGAACTCTGGTTTGCCGGTGACATCGTCAATCGGGGTCCGCAGTCTCTTGAAACCATCCGTCACATCATGGGGATGCGCAAAAAGGCTATCACGGTACTGGGCAACCATGACCTGAACCTGCTTGCTGTTGCCGCTGGTGTCCGCAAACCTGCCAAATCGGACACCATCGCTGACATCCTCAAAGCACCGGATGCTGACGAAATCATCACCTGGCTAAGGCATCGCCCAATGGCGCACTATGCGCACGGCCACCTGCTGGTTCATGCCGGCGTACTGGCCAAATGGGATGTTCATAAGACACTGGCGCTGGCTGCCGAGGTCGAGGCCGCACTCCGCGCGCCGAACTGGAAACGCACGCTCGAAAAAATGTACGGCAATCAACCCGCCGAATGGAGCGAGGACTTGGGCAACAACAAGCGCCTTCGCGTCATTATCAATGCCTTGACCCGTATCAGAATGTGCAACCGCAAAGGGCACATGGAGTTCGACTACAAGAATGCCCCCGGCGACTCGACTGATGCTGATCTCATACCCTGGTTCGATGTCCCCAACAGGGCCACTGCTGAACACACTGTCGTTTTTGGACATTGGTCAACGCTGGGACTGATGATACGACCTGATGCCATTTGCCTTGATACAGGCTGCGTCTGGGGAGGCAAACTCAGTGCTATTCGCTTGCAAGACCACAAGCTGGTTCAAGTAAGCTGCAAAGTATCGCAAAAACCTTAAAAAACCACGGCATTGCGAATACGTTCGCGCGTTGCGGCAGCCAGTTCTGTACGTGGCCAATGTTGGTATTGGTCTGCAAGCAAAGGCTCCAGAAACTCGACTTCAACCCGCGTGCCCCAACTGGATAACAGTATAAAAAGGTTTTGTACCAGCGTCTGCTCGCCAACAAAAGCGATACGGTCACTGCGCTGGCCGCGGTGATAAAAGCGCAGTGCAATGGGCTGAATAATCACCCCTTCACGCAAGGGGGGTTCAAAAAGGCTGGGATGAAATGGCAGCACATCAAACCCGCCACTGGTTGTGCCCTCTGCAAAAAGCCCGACCACCTGACGACGACGGAACATCGTCTGCATCTGTTCGCCAACCAGCCGAACCGAGTTACGTCGTGTCCGGTCAATGAATACCGTACCGGCTTTCTCAACCAGCCAACCAATCACCGGCCAGGCACGGATCTCGCGCTTGGCAATAAAGGCAACGCAACGCACACTGCTGAGAATGAAAATATCAATCCATGAAACATGATTGGCCACCCACAAGGCTTCACCTTTCATTTGAGGTGCACCCAAAACCTTGACGCTAACGCCACAAACAAGCATCAGCATCTGTGACCACCGATGATTCAGGGCGGAACGGAAACGCAAACCAATCAGTGGATAAACAGTAGCAACGCATAACAAACTGGAAAAAAGCCAGAGCAAAACCAATGGCAGCCGGATCAAAAGCAGCAATACACCCAAAATAACCTCGTCAAAGAGTGGCGTCTTGACCTAAAGCGTCAAGATAGCGCTGCAGAATAATAGCAGCGGCCATGGCATCATCGGGCGCATTCGACCCCATAACGGCTTGCGCCTCGAGGCTGGAACCGCGCTCATCAACCAGCATTACGGGCATGTTGAACCTGCCTTGAATCTGATTGGCGAAACGACGCGCCTGCGTGCTTGCAAGCTGCTCTTGCCCATCGGTAGTTAAAGGCAAACCCACAACCACCCTGTCAGGTCGCCACTCAGCCAGCAAACGGCCTATTTCATCGAAACGAAGGTCACGTCGCTCGGCTGTAATGATAGTGAGTGGCCGAGCCGTACTGGTCAGGGTATTGCCAAGGGCAACACCGATTTTCTTGACCCCGTAATCGAAGGCCAGCAGGGTTTCGTCAGGCATGCCCTGCCGTACCTGTCAGCATTGAGGAGTGAATCCCCAAGACAGCCAGTGCAGACTCGTAGCGGGCTTCAGGGGAAACATCAAACAAAACCGCATGACTTGACGCTACATTGAGCCAGGCATTCTGCGCCAATTCGCTTTCAAGCTGCCCGGCACCCCAACCGGCGTAGCCCAAAGCGACCAGATATTGGGCTGGCCCCTCGCCAACGGCGATGTCTTCGAGGATATCTTTCGATGTGGTGAGCAACAAATCGCCCATAGGCAAACTGGCCGAGTATGACCTTGCCGGTGTGTGCAGCACAAAGCCACGATCGGTATGAACGGGCCCACCGAAAAAAACGGGCCGTTGTATGGCAGAAGACCCGGCCGGTACAGTCATCGACAGGCGGCCCAGAAGATCGGGCAGCATCAGATCGGTGGGGCGGTTAACGACCAACCCCAAAGCGCCCTGCTCGTTGTGCTCGCACATAAAAATGACGGTGTTAGCCCATTCGCCACCCACCATGCCGGGCATGGCCAGCAAAAACTGCCTGGATAAATCGACGGTGAGTTTGTTTTGGAATTCGGCTATCGTCATGACTTGCCCTCCGGTGGGATCAGACTTCCATCATTTCGAAGTCTTCTTTACGGGCACCGCATTCAGGGCACACCCAGTTGGGAGGCACATCTTCCCAACGCGTACCCGGGGCAATACCCTCTTCCGGCAGGCCGGCAGCTTCATCATAAATCCAACCACAGATCAAACACATCCACGTGCGCATTACTTAATACTCTCTGAAAATTTTGAATGCTGCCCTATGAGTAAGACAGCTATCCTTTAGAATGGGGTTAATTCCTTGAATTCCAATAGTAACCGGGTTTAGTTCAGTGCAAGAAGCGTCCCCTCCCATAGTCCTTGTCATTGGCCCCTTTGACCCCAGCGGTTCCGGTGGACTGCCAGCCGATGCAGTGACCTGTGCAGCCCTGGGTGCTCACGCCATCAGCAGTGTCTCGTCACTTCACATTCAAGATACCGCTGCGCTTGATACGGTTCACGACGTAGCACCCGACCTGATCAATGACCAGACCCGCTGCCTGCTCGAAGACATGCCCGCAGGCGCCATCAAGGCGGGCCCTTTTTACAATGCAGACGGGGTTCGCACGGTTGCGCAAATTGCCGCCGACTATAGTCAGGTCCCATTTTTACTGCACCTGGCCGCCCCCTCGCAGGCCTTCAACGATGGCGAACACCATTTGGAAGAAGTGGTCGCTTCAGTATTCGAACTTTTGTTACCTCAAACTGATGTGGTGGTGATCGATGACGGGCTTCTGGCCCAATGGCAGGCCGAAGGCATGGTGTCTGATTCGCCTACGGTCCATCCGGCAGCAGCTTTAATGAGCTTCGGTGCACAATGGGTGTTAACTACAAATACTCAAATACGTCCCGGGCAATGGGCTCATGTGCTTCGAGGGCCCGAAAAGCAAATGTTCCACTGGCCCTGGCAACCACCAGCTTTACGTGTATTCAATCAAGATGGCCCCCTGATTTGCGCCCTTACGGTCGGTCTGGCCAAAGGGCTTGCCGTTGCTGACGCCACAGAACAGGCCGTTCAGAAAGCCAGCCACCTGGCTACACGCTTTTTCCGCCCGGGCATGGGCGCTGCCATTATCAATCGAACCCACGCATGACGCCCGTTTCACTACCCCGCGGACTTTACGGCATTACACCGCAAACCACAGATTTCACTGACCTTGCCAAAAAAATCGCACACGCTGCTGCGGGTGGCATGCGCATTCTGCAATGGCGTCAAAAAGAGCTGTCATCAGATGCTGCCCTTACGCAGGCAGAAAAGACAGCACAACACTGCCGTAACCTGGGCGTGGTGTTCATTGTGAATGACGATATTGAACTGGCACTGGCCACCAACGCTGACGGGGTTCACCTCGGCAAAAACGATGGTGACCTGGCACAGGCGCGTTTACGGCTGGGTCCCGGTAAAATCATCGGATGCTCCTGTTACAACGAACTGGATCGCGCAGAATCCGCCATGCGACAGGGGGCCGACTACGTGGCGTTTGGCGCCGTGTTCAGCTCGTCCGTCAAACCCGACGCGGTGCGCGCCCCCCTCGACCTGTTTGCCCAGGCACAACGCTTGCGCGCCAGACTTTCGCTTGACCGGGTTTCGCTGGTCGCGATTGGTGGCATTACAACCAACAATGCCGCGCAGATCGTCCAGGCAGGTGCCGACAACCTGGCCGTGATTGGCGGTCTTTTTGACACCCCCGACATCCAGAACACTGCCGCACATTTCGCGGCGCTGTTCTGACCTGAATCTGTTTTCTAGAAGAAAGAACATCATGCCTCGCAATACTGAACTCTTTGAACGTGCCTGCCGTACCATCCCTGGCGGCGTCAATTCGCCTGTTCGCGCCTTCCGGTCGGTTGGCGGCGTACCACGCTTCATCCAGCGCGCCCAGGGACCCTATGTCTGGGATGCACAAGGGACCCAATACACCGATTATGTGGGCTCATGGGGCCCGGCGATTCTGGGTCATGCCCACCCCGAGGTGGTCAAGGCTGTTCAGGATGCTGCGGTCAATGGTCTGTCATTTGGCGCGCCCACCGAAGCTGAAATCGAAATCGCTGAAGCCATCGCGGCCCGCCTGCCCTCCATGGAAAAGGTACGTCTCGTCAGTTCCGGCACCGAGGCCACGATGACGGCCATCCGTTTAGCCAGGGGTTTTACCAAACGATCAAAGATCATCAAATTCGAGGGCTGTTACCACGGCCATGCGGACAGCTTGCTCGTGAAAGCCGGTTCCGGCATGCTGACGTTCGGTCATCCGACCTCTGCCGGCCTCCCTGCTGAATTTATTCAGCATACGCTAGTACTTGATTACAACAACACCGAAGCGGTTGAAGCGGCTTTCGCAGCTCATGGCGATGACATTGCCTGCATCATTATTGAGCCGATCGCTGGCAACATGAATCTGGTTAGACCGCAACCCGGATTCCTCGAAACCTTGCGTCATCTGTGCACAAAGCACGGCGCCCTGCTGGTGTTTGATGAAGTCATGACAGGTTTTCGTGTTGGCCCCAAAGGGGTTCAAGGGCTTTCAGGCGTCACACCTGACATCACCACGCTGGCCAAGGTGATTGGTGGCGGCATGCCTGTAGGCGCCTTCGGGGGTCGCGCTGACATCATGGAACACCTCGCGCCACTGGGGCCGGTTTATCAGGCTGGCACGCTCTCGGGTAACCCTGTTGCCGTTGCTGCCGGCCTGGCCACCCTCAAACTGCTTGCCGAGCCCGGCTTCTACGACAAACTTGAGGGCCAGACCCGCAAGCTTGCAGACGGGCTGACAGAACGCGCAGAAAATGCCGGCATCCCGTTCAGTACTGATTATGTCGGCGGCATGTTCGGCCTGTATTTCCGCGAGCGCATTCCCACCAGCCTTGCTGAAGTCTCCGAGTGCGACATTGAACTGTTCAAGAAGTTCTTTCACGCCATGCTCATCAAAGGCATCTACTTTGCACCCTCGGCCTACGAGGCTGGTTTCGTGTCTGCAGCGCATGACGACAGCGTCATTCAGCACACGCTGGATATTGCGGAAGAGGTTTTCGCCAAGCTCTGAGTAGCGCCCAAAAGACAAACCCCCGGTATCGCGAAGGCGAACCGGGGGTTTGTCTTTTGGCCTGCGTTAAGCGTGCAGATCAGGCTGCAGGCGGAACCACTGCTGTCACCTCGATTTCGACACGGGCGCGGTCTTCAATCAGGGCAGCCACTTCAACGGCGGTCATGGCAGGAAAATGACGACCGATGATGTTGCGGTACTGTTTACCAATTTCACGCAACTGGGCGTTGTACTCTTGTTTGTCGACCACATACCAGGTCATGCGGGTGATATGCTCGGGGCCGGCACCGCCTTCTTTCAAGACATCGACGATGTTTTGCAATGCCACACCGACCTGCTCGGCCAGGTTGTCGGTTTCGAATTGCTGCTGGGCATTCCAGCCAATCTGGCCCCCAACAAAAATAATACGGCTGCCAACCTGCATTTCAGCCATGGTACCGTTGGCATAACCTTTGGGTTCAGCCCAGGTGGGGGGTTGCAGAATTTTCATGATTGCCTCTTTTTAAATCAAATAAAAATCAAAAAACAGCTCAAGCGTGTTGCTGTGCGCTCTGACGCAGCACAAAACGCTGCAGTTTGCCGGTTTCGGTACGCGGCAACGAGCTGACGAACTCAATAGAACGAGGGTATTTATAGGGAGCAATGGTTGCTTTGACGTGCTCTTGCAGCGTCTTGACCATGCTCGCGTCGGCTGAAAAACCCGGCTTGAGCACCACAAAGGCCTTGACGATATTGCCACGCTCGGGGTCGGGTTGACCAACAACGCCGCATTCGGCGACAGCCGCATGCGTCATAAGTGCCTCTTCGACTTCGGGGCCAGCGATGTTGTAGCCTGCCGAGATGATCATGTCATCGTTGCGGGCCTGGTAATACAAGTAGCCGTCTTCGTCGAACTTGAAGGTGTCGCCAGGCAGGTTCCAGCCATTCTGAACATAGACCTGTTGACGCTCATCGGCCAGGTAACGACAACCGGTGGGGCCCTTGACGGCAAGCCTTCCGACAACGCCGGGTGCCACCGGGTTGAAATCTTCATCGACCACTTGCGCAATATAACCAGGCACGACTTTGCCAATGGCGCCACGACGTACCGATTCGGGAGGGCTGGAAACAAACACGTGAATCATTTCGGTACCGCCGATGCCATCGATCATTTCGATACCCGTCGCTTCCTTCCAGAGTTGCCGGGTAGTGTCCGGCAAGGCTTCTCCGGCAGAAACCGTTTTACGCAAGGACTTCAGGCTGTAGTTCTTTGCCAGCGCCGCCATTTGGCGATAGAACGTCGGGGCCGTAAAAGTCATGGTGACCCCAAAACGGTCAACCATGGTCAGTAACTCATCGGGCGTGAGGCGTTCAATCAGGACGGTAGAACCACCTACCCGAAGCGGGAAACACAACATGCCCCCCAAGCCGAATGTGAATGCCAATGGCGGTGTCCCTGTAATGATGTCTTCGGCCGACGTTTTGAGGGTATGACGTGAAAACGTATCGCACATGGCCAACACATCACGGTGAAAATGCATACAACCTTTAGGCTTGCCTGTAGTTCCACTGGTAAACGCGATCAGGCACACATCATCGATGGCCGTATCACACACGGTGAAATAGCCCGACTTACCGGCAGCGAGGGCCTCGAGCCCATCAGGTCCGTTGTCGCAAAAGTATCGTACATGTTTCAAGGCCGGACAGTAGGCAGGGTGCGAAGCGTCAAGACAGTGCTCCAGCTCGTCGGCCAGCCGCTTGTCACAGAGTACCGCTGTCAGTTCGGCTTTCTCGACAATCGGTTTGATTTCGGACGCCCGCAGCAAAGGCATGGTGGGCACAGCCACCATGCCAGCCTTGACAACCGCCAGCCAGCTGGCCGCCATCATGGCATTATTCGGGCCCCGCAATAAAACCCGATTCCCTGAGACCAACCCCATATCTTCAACCAGAACCTGAGCGATCTGATTGGTAAGACGTTGAAGCTGGGCGTACGTTAAGGATTTGTCTTGGTCGCCTTCAGGCCAACGCAAGGCAATACGGTCGCCACGACCTTCATCGACGTGGCGATCGACCAGTTCTGCTGCACAATTCAACCGTGCCGGATAGGCAACATCAGGATTGCCCTCGAGCAAAAGTTCCGGCCACTGATCAAGTGGCGGCAGGTTGTCCCGGGCAAAGGTATCACTGTGAGCAGAACGTTCCAAGGTTGTCTCCTTAACTGTTTTTTAATAATTCTCGTGCGATGATGAGCTTTTGTACTTCGGTAGCCCCTTCGTATATTCGTAGCGCACGGATCTCGCGGTAAAGCTTTTCAACAGGCTGGCCTGACACAACACCTAGCCCTCCAAACATCTGCAACGCACGGTCAATGACACGTTGTGCAGATTCGGTGGCCGTCATTTTGGCCATGGCGGCTTCACGGGTTGTGCGCTGCTTGCGAACGTCCCGCATCCAGGCTGCGCGGTAGGTCAACAGCGCCGATGCATCAATGTCGGTCGCCATATCGCCCAAAGCAGCCTGGGTTAGCTGGAGGTCAGCCAACGCACCGCCAAACATCTGACGCGACTTGGCACGGGCCACACCTTCCTGAATCGCACGACGGGCAAAACCCAATGCCGCCGCCGCCACTGAAGCCCGGAAAATATCCAGGGTCATCATGGCAATCTTGAACCCCTGAGCGGCATCACCCAGCCGCTGTGAGACGGGGATACGGCAGTTTTCAAACTTCAAGCGTGCCAGGGGGTGGGGAGCAATCACGTCGATACGCTCGGCGACCGTCAAACCCGGGGTGTTGGCATCAACCACGAAACCGGTAATACCGCGTGCACCGGGTGCCTCGCCAGTGCGAACAAACACACAGTAAAAATCGGCAATGCCCCCGTTTGAGATCCAGGTCTTCTCGCCATTGATCACATAATGGTCGCCCTCAAGCTTTGCCTCGCATGACATCGCGGCGACATCGGAGCCCGCATTGGGTTCCGACAAGGCGAACGCGGCAATCGCTTCCCCGGCGGCAACGCGGGGGAGGTATTTCATGCGCAGTTCATCGCTGCCGGCGATAGAAATGGCACCGCTACCCAAGCCTTGCATGGCAAACGCGAAATCTGCCAAACCTTCGTGACGCGCCAGCGTTTCGCGGGCAATACAGACCGCGCGCGAATCAATTTCAGGCCAGCGACCGCCCCACTGCCCATTCGGGCCCGATGGGACAACCACTTGCAGGAAACCCGCCTTGCCTAATGCGCGCACCAGCTCACGGCAGGCGTTGTCGGTATCGACATGATCAACGTGCGCCAGATTGGCGACGCACCACGCATCAAGGTCATGGGCAAAGGCCGCATGACGTTCATCAAAAAAAGGCCAATCAAGCCATGTAGTGTCTGTCATTTAGTCACCCTCGAAAACGGGTTTCTGCTTGGCAACAAACGCATGATAGGCACGATGAAAGTCTTTGGTTTGCATGCAGATGGCCTGTGCCTGCGCTTCGGCCTCGATGGCCTCGTCAACGCCCATGGCCCATTCCTGATGCAATGCTTTTTTGGTCATGGCGTGTGCAAAGGTCGGACCATCGGCCAGTTGCTGGGCCAGCTTCTGTGCCTCTGCAACAACCGTGTCAGACGTGTGTAATGCGTTGAAAAAGCCCCAGTTCAGACCTTCTTGAGCCGACATCGAGCGACCTGTGTAAAGCAATTCAGAGGCACGCCCCTGACCAATAATGCGCGGCAAAATTGCGCAAGAGCCCATGTCAGCCCCGGCCAGACCCACCCGCGTAAAGAGGAAGGCCGTTTTGGTGTGCTCGGTGCCCAGACGCATGTCAGAGGCCATGGCCACCACAGCACCCGCGCCGGCACAGACGCCATCCACTGCGGCGATGATGGGTTGCGGACAATTGCGCATGGCCTTGACCAGGTCACCCGTCATACGGGTGAACTCAAGCAGTTCAGGCATTGTCATTTTAGTCAGGGGACCAATAATTTCATGCACATCACCGCCCGAGCAGAAGTTACCGCCTGCGCCGGTAACCACTACAGTCTTGATATCGCTGGCATAGCAGAGTTTGCGAAACAGATCGCGCAACTCGGCGTACGACTCAAACGTCAAAGGGTTTTTACGCTCGGCGCGGTTCAAGGTAATGGTGGCAACTTTGCCATCTTCAGAAACCTGCCACAAAAAGTTGCGGGCTTCATAGCCAGCCATAGGCCCTGTGTGATGAGCCATTGTATGTTCAGTAGTCATGTGTACTCCGTAAGGCAGGCTTGTCAGCCCACCATAACTTCCCCGCCGTCGACGGGGATAGATTGTCCGTTCACCGCACCCGCTCCTGAAGAACACAACCAGGCTACGGCATCTGCGACTTCCTCAGGTTGGACCAGCCGCCCTTGCGGATTGCCTTCAGCCAGCTTGGCCTTGGCGTCGTCAAGAGACATCCCGGTTTTCTGCATGATGTTATCAAGCGCTTCGCGGACCAGATCGGTTTCGGTGTAACCCGGGCAAACCGCATTGACGGTAATGCCCTTTTTGGCGACTTCCAGTGCAAGCGAACGGGTCAGGCCAATGACACCGTGCTTGGCCGCACAGTAAGCACTGACGTAAGCGTAGCCTTGAAGACCGGCCGTGCTGGCCACATTGACAATACGACCCCACTTGGCCGCAAGCATGTCTGGTAAAGCCGCATGAATGCAATGGAAGGTGCCTGTCAGATTGACCGCCAGCATGCGCTCCCAACCCGCTTCATCCAGCCGGTCAAAGCGTTCGCTGACGGCCTGCCCTGCGTTGTTCACCAGCACATGAACCGGTCCAAACTTTTCCCGCGCCTGGGCAAAGGCGGCCTTGACCCCTGCCGAATCTGTGATGTCAGCAGAAACCCAGGCAACGTCACCCAGCGCAGACAACTGCTGCTGCGCCTGCTGAAGCGAGGCTTCGCCTCGCCCCATCAGGGTGACTTTGCAGCCTTGGCGCAGCAAGCGTTCGGCAACCATGAGACCGATGCCCCGTGAGGCGCCGGTCACCAGGGCATGCCGCGGCGATTGCGCCGCAGCCGCTGTCATTTACCAATCGGCTGAGCGTAAGCAGCCGCGCGTTCAAGATTGGTTTCCAGCTGACGCTTGGCAGGGAAGTACTGCTTGGGCCAGGCAACATCTGTAAAGCCGATTTCTGCGGCTTCACGCAATGTCCAGGCGGCATCTGCCAGATGCGGGCGACCAACAGCACACAAATCGGCACGACCCGACGCAATGATGCTGTTGACGTGATCGGCTTCAAAAATGGCCCCGACCGCTGTGGTAGGAATGCCGGCTTCGTTGCGAACGCGATCTGCAAACGGGGTCTGGTACATACGGCCATAGACAGGTTTTTCATGACGTACGACCTGACCGGATGAGCAATCCACCAGATCAACCCCGGCTGCCTTGAACATACGTGCAATTTCTACGGCGTCGTCGTCAGTGATGCCGCCCTCAGCCCAATCGTGCGATGAAATACGAACAGTCATGGGCAAGCTTTCAGGCCACACGGCACGCATTGCCTTGAACACTTCAAGCGGGTAACGCATGCGGTTCTCGAGCGAGCCACCAAACTCGTCTTTGCGAACGTTGGTCAAAGGCGAAATGAAGCTGGACAACAAATACCCATGGGCTGCGTGCAACTCAAGCCAGTCAAAGCCGGCAGCTGCCGCACGACGTGTGGCCTCAACGAACTGATCGCGCACTTCTTCCATCTGGGCACGCGTCATTTCCTGGGGTGTCTGGGACACGCCTTCGATATAAGGAATGGGCGAAGCCGAGACGATAGGCCAGTTACCTTCGTCCAAAGGCATGTCAGTCCCTTCCCAGCTGACTTTGGTTGAGGCCTTGCGGCCGGCATGACCAACCTGGATACCAATCTTGGCATCGGTGTTGCCATGTACAAAATCAACAATACGTTTGAAGGCTGCCGTTTGTTCATCGTTCCACAGGCCAGGGCACGCCGGGGTGATTCGCCCTTCGGGTGACGGCGAGGTCATTTCCACCATGATCAGGCCCGCGCCACCCATAGCGCGGGAACCCAGGTGAACCATGTGGAAATCACCGGGTACGCCATTGACGGATGAATACATGGCCATCGGCGACATGACGATACGGTTCTTGAGCGTGACATTGCGCAATGTGAACGGCGTAAACATTGGCGGAACAGGACGATTGCCAGATGTCTTTGCACCGGTCTTTTCAGCCATCCAGCGCTCGAAACCTTCCAGCCACTTGCTGTCACGAACACGCAGGTTTTCGTGCGAAATACGCTGCGAGCGAGTCAGCAATGAATAAGCAAACTGCTCTGGCTCAAAGTTTTCGTAGCGTGAAATACTTTCAAACCATTCGGTTGAATTGCGCGCTGCGTTCTGGATCTTGGCCACTTCGATGCTGCGCACGGCTTCGTAGTGATCGAGGCCTTCAGTGACGTTGAGGTTCTTGGCCAGCAGGCAACGGTGCAATTCGATAGCATCTTCAAGGGCCAGCTTGGTGCCTGAACCGATTGAATAGTGGGCTGTGTGAACCGCATCGCCCATCAGGACGATAGGCACGGTACGGCCGTCAGACAACTGCTGGTTGTGAACCCATTTTTTGCAGATAACGCGTGGGAAACGAATCCAGATCGCGGAGCCACGCAGGTGTGATGCGTTGGAAATCAGCGGATTGCCATCAAGGTACTCGGCAAAGATTTTTTCACAGAAAGCAATACCCTCTTCCTGGGTCATTTTGTCGATGCCATGGGCTTGCCATGTTTCATCGCGTGTTTCGACAATGAAGGTCGATGTGCCGGGCTCGAACTGATAGGCGTGCGCCTGGAACCAGCCATGTTCTGTCTTGACAAAAGCGAACGTGAAGGCGTCGAACAGCTTTTTGGTACCCAGCCATACGAAGCGGCACTTACGTGTGTCGATATCGGGCTGGAACGTGTCGGCATAGCGGGTGCGCACACGGCTGTTCAAACCGTCCGAAGCGATCACCAGATCGGCCTTGTACTTGACTGCGACCTCTTGATCGTCAGTCACTTCTTCTTCGAAAACGAGGTTGACGTCAAGTTCCTTGCAACGATCTTGCAGGATGTTGAGCAATTTTTTGCGACCAATACCGATAAAGCCGTGACCGGTGCTGCGAACACTGGCGCCCTTGTACAGAACGTCGATGTCATCCCAGTGGTTAAATGCTTTGGCGATGCGCTCGGCCGAGACGGGGTCAGCTTCTTCCAGATTTTTAAGCGTTGCGTCAGAAAACACAACGCCCCAGCCAAACGTGTCATACGGTCGATTGCGCTCGATGACAGTGACTTGATGGCTAGGGTCGCTGAGCTTCATAAGCAAACCAAAATACAGGCCTGCGGGACCTCCGCCAATACATACGATATTCATGAGCGTTCTCCGAGAGATTTTTAAAATTTGTGCGCGTTTAAAATAAGGCTCGCGCTGACCTATTTACTTTAGGTTTAAACTATATACACAAAAAAAACACGACGCAATGCTTTTTTCATGCCGCATCGCACAATATTCGGGACACTGTAATAACCCTAATAGAAAACTTCAAGATTAAACTATATAACTGGTAAATCTTGACACTGTTTTATTTGAACCCTGCAGTAATTTCAGCTGCATCAGCTTTTCTTTACAGCGGGCCTGCTACCAATGAACTTACCAAACCAGATCCCGGATGACGCTCTGCCTCCAGACCTCGAAACACGCGCAGGTCCGCACGATCATGACGATCTACGTCTCTGGCTTCGACTGCTGACATGTTGCACCCTTATTGAGGGTGACATTCGCAGCCGATTGCGTACCGATTTCGAAATGACACTGCCTCGTTTTGACTTGATGGCACAACTGCAACGCGTGCCGGAAGGCATGAAAATGAGCGAATTGTCCAGGCATATGATGGTGACCAACGGCAACATCACGGGCATCACCGACCAGCTTGAAAAAGAAGGGCTGGTAGAGCGCCTGAAAGTTGCTTCCGACCGCCGCAGTTCAATCATCCGCTTAACCCCGAAAGGCCGGCGGGCCTTCCAGAAAATGGCCGATGCCCATGAGCACTGGATCAAAACGCTTTTCAGCGGCTTGACAGAAAAAAGCCGCAAATCCATGTTTGAAGCCTTGGGCGAACTCAAATTGCTGGCCCAGACTCGACTGCCGCCACGAGGCTAGCGTCTGATCGCCTGAAACAATCGATAACCCGGCCCCTTCTGAATGAATCACCTGCGATAAAATCAGGTATCGCCCGCTACAGTGGGCCAATTTCACTCAAGAGTTGCGCCATGGCCGTCAATCTGCATATCCCCGATCAATCCAGTATCCATCCGGTGGCGGGTGTTGAAATCGGCGTTGCCGAAGCCGGCATCCGCAAAGCCAACCGAAAAGACCTGACGGTCTTTCGACTGGCTCCGGGCACTACGGTGGCGGGTGTTTTTACCCAAAACCGGTTTCGTGCAGCCCCGGTACAGGTGTGTGAGGCTCATCTGGCCAGCAACGCCGAAGTCAGGGCGCTGGTCATCAATACAGGTAACGCCAACGCAGGCACAGGCGCACCAGGCCTTAAAGCCACTCACGACACCTGCAATGCACTGGCCAAATTGCTGAACCTTGAACCCGAGCAAATTCTGCCGTTTTCCACAGGCGTCATCCTCGAGCCTTTGCCCGTTGACCGTCTGGTCGCCGGCTTGCCTGCCGCCATCAGCAATCTTGGACCAAACCATTGGTTTGATGCTGCTCACGGCATCATGACCACAGACACCCTGCCCAAAATCAGTTCACGTCAAGTCAAGATCGGCGAAAATACCGTTACCATCACCGGCATCAGCAAAGGCGCCGGGATGATCAAACCCAATATGGCCACCATGCTGGGCTACCTGGCGACCGATGCAGGGCTACCCGCAACGCTGTTGAAAGCGGTCGCTACCGACCTCGCCAACCAGTCCTTCAACCGTATTACGGTTGACGGTGATACCTCAACCAACGACTCGTTCATTGTTATGGCAACCGGCCAAAGCGGTCTGCACATTGACTCCCGCCAGCACCCCCACTTTGCAGCGCTTTACCAGGCACTTGCCGATGCATCACGCGACCTGGCGACCAAAATCGTGCGCGACGCTGAAGGTGCCACTAAATTCATGACCATCCAGGTCGAACAAGCAGGCTCGGTCGATGAAGCCCTGAAAGTGGCTTATGCCGTAGCCCATTCCCCCTTGGTCAAAACCGCGTTCTATGCCAGTGACCCAAACCTGGGCCGGATTTTGGCCGCTATTGGCTATGCCGGCATCGCAGACCTGGATGTCAGCACCGTCAACCTCTGGCTGGGCGATGTGCTGGTCGCAAGCCAGGGGCAGCGCAACCCCGACTACCGTGAAGAAGACGGGCAACGCGTCATGAAAGAAGCTGAAATCATGGTGCGTATTGCTTTAGGACGCGGCCAGGTCTCGGAAACGGTCTACACCTGCGACTTCTCGCATGACTACGTTTCCATCAACGCCGACTACCGTTCGTAACATGGCATGCACGCCACACAGGCCAATACACAGCCGCCCTGTGTGGCTTAGCTGTTGACTTCAAACGATTTTTCAGGCGATAATGTCAGGCTTGGCATTTTGCCAAAAACTTATTTACTGAGGTATCCCACATGTACGCGGTCATAAAAACCGGTGGCAAACAGTATCGTGTTGCCATTGGCCAAAAACTTAAGGTAGAACAGATACCAGCAGACATTGGGCAAGAAATCTCGCTAGACCAGGTGTTGTCGGTTGGCGAAGGTGAACAATTGAAAATTGGCACACCTTTTGTCGCTGGCGCCGTGGTCAAGGCAACCGTTCTTGCACAAGGCCGGCACGACAAGGTCAAGATCTTCAAAATGCGTCGTCGCAAGCATTACCAGAAGCGTCAAGGCCATCGTCAAAACTACACCGAACTTCGCATTGACGCAGTCAACGCATAATTTCGGATAAGGTCAACAGGAGCTCAACATGGCACAAAAGAAAGGCGGCGGCTCTACGCGGAACGGTCGCGACTCGCAAGCGAAGCGACTGGGTGTAAAAGTGTTTGGTGGTCAGGCCATCAACGCTGGTTCCATCATCATTCGTCAGCGCGGTACTGAATTCCACCCCGGCGTCAACGTCGGTATGGGTAAAGACCACACACTGTATTCGCTGGTCGACGGCCACGTGAAGTTCGCCATCAAAGGCGCACTGAACAAGCGCACTGTATCTGTTGTTGCCGCTGAATAAGCTTCGCAACCCAGCGCGCAAAGCCCTACCAAACGGTAGGGCTTTTTGTTTTAAAATAAACACTTAACTCTTATACAGCAGGCCCCATGAAATTCGTCGACGAAGCCACCATTGAAGTTATTGCCGGTAAAGGCGGCAATGGCGCCGCGAGCTTTCGCCGCGAAAAGTTCATCCCCCGAGGGGGGCCTGATGGCGGCGACGGCGGTCGTGGCGGCACCATTTATGCGGTTGCCGACCGCAACATCAATACCCTCATTGATTACCGTTATTCGCGCCTGCATCGCGGCAAAAATGGCGAAAACGGACGCGGCTCTGACCAGTATGGCGCAGGGGCCCCCGACATCACCTTGCGCGTGCCTGTCGGCACCACCATCTTCGATGCAGATACCGGCGAGCAGCTGTTCGACCTTGATCGCAACGGGCAAAAAGTGGTTTTGGCTGCCGGCGGCGAAGGTGGTCGCGGCAACATCCACTTCAAGTCCAGCACCAACCGGGCACCCAAACAATTTACCTACGGCCAGGAAGGTGAACAACGACGTTTGCGTTTCGAACTGAAAGTACTGGCCGATGTCGGCCTGCTGGGCTTGCCCAACGCCGGAAAATCCACATTCATCAGCCGGGTTTCCAATGCAAAACCCAAAATCGCTGATTACCCTTTCACAACCTTGCATCCCAATCTGGGCGTGGTACGCACGTCCGAGTCGCGCAGTTTTGTCATTGCCGACATCCCCGGGCTGATTGAAGGCGCTTCAGAGGGCGCTGGTTTGGGTCATCTGTTCCTGCGACACTTGTCACGCACCCGCGTTTTGTTACACCTGGTCGATGTGGCCTCACCTGACCCCGACATTGATCCGGTCGGTCCTGCCGTCGAAGGGGCCAAAGCCATTGTCGAAGAACTTCGAAAGTACGATCAGGCACTCTACGAAAAACCTCGCTGGCTGGTGCTGAACAAGCTCGACATGGTCAACAACCCCGATGACGTCAAGCAGCGCATCTGTAAAGCCCTTGACTGGAAAGGTCCGGTGTTCATCATCTCGGGCCTTACTGGTGAAGGCACGCAAGATCTGGTCTGGGCGCTCCAAGACTGGCTCGACGCCGAACGTCAGCGCGAAAACACCGAATCCGACAAAGCCGATGGTTCTTACATTGCCGAAGACCCTCGCTTCGATGAAACCCGTGGTGCGGCCGACGCTGCTAAACCTCAACCCTGATCGTGTCGCTGTGTTTTGACAGCATTGCACCAGTACGCTTAAACCCACCCTCACCCCTACAGGCTCGCTTCACTCATGTCTTCCGAGACCTCCGTCATTGCCCGATCAAAACGTCTTGTTGCCAAAGTTGGCTCTTCACTGGTCACTAATGAAGGGCGTGGCATTGATCTGGTCGCCGTTGGCGAGTGGGCTGCCCAGATTGCATCGCTGCATCAGCAGGGACGCGAAGTTGTGCTGGTCTCCAGCGGGGCCATTGCTGAAGGCATGGCACGGCTGGGTTGGTCAAAACGACCCCAAACCATGCATGAACTGCAGGCTGCGGCTGCCGTTGGGCAAATGGGCCTGGTGCAAGCCTACGAGGTCGCTTTTGCACGTCACGGCATACGCACAGCACAAATCTTGTTGACTCACGAAGATCTGGCTGATCGCGAACGGTACCTGAACGCACGAACGACCATCTACACGTTGCTGTCGCTGGGTGTCGTACCGATTGTCAACGAAAACGATACCGTCGTCACCGACGAAATCCGGTTTGGCGATAACGATACACTGGGTGCTCTTGTCACCAACCTCATCGAAGCCGATGCCCTGATCATCCTGACAGATCAAAAAGGTCTTTACAGTGCCGATCCGCGCAAAAACCCGGAAGCCAAACTGATCGAAGTGGCCCAAGCGGGTGACACAGCCCTTGAAGCCATGGCAGGAGGTGCCGGCAGCAACATTGGTACGGGCGGCATGCTGACCAAGGTACTCGCTGCGAAACGTGCCGCTAACAGTGGTGCGCATACCATTATCGCCTCCGGGCGAGAGCCCCATGTACTGCAACGCCTGGCCAACGGTGAACGCATCGGTAGCGAATTACGTGCCCAGTTACCGGTTCGCTCGGCACGCCAGCGCTGGATCGCCAATCACCTTCGTCTGCGTGGAAAAGTCACCCTGGATGACGGTGCTGTCAACGCGCTGATTTCCGGCCGGAAAAGTCTGCTTCCTATCGGAGTCATTGCGGTCGAAGGTGACTTTGAACGAGGTGATGTTGTTGCCTGTATTGACCGGCAAGGCAACGAATGCGGCCGCGGTCTGATTAACTATTCGGCGACTGATACGCGTCGCATCATGAAACAACCCACCGCACGTATTGCGGAAATTCTTGGCAGCATGTCTGATGCTGAGCTCATGCATCGTGACAACATGGTGTTCTTGCGTAACGCTGATTAACTTCTTTTTGCGTCAGAAATATCCAGCGAGCCGTTAAACATGTACCCCCTGCGGTGCAATGCTCGTATTGGCAAGTCGACCCCCAGGGCTTCGCACTTTTTCTTCATACGGCTGACCATCATGGTCAAGCGTTCACGGCGCTCGTTGCCGTTCATGACTGCCTGATTGCCCATCTGGGCTGATAGTTGTTGATAGGAAGCCTGGTGCGCCTCGGCGCGAGCCAGCGTCATCATCAGGGCGCGCTCACCCGTGCTCAGAGAAATAGTCATACCATCTGGCGCCTTCAGCTGCCAGCCATGCTCAAGCAGACTCCACCTTTGCTCGTTGGCACCAGACACTTCGGCAGGCGCAATACTGCCTATTCTTCGTATCAGGCCAAACACCGTGGCCATGACCAGTCGGGGCGATGAGGTTTCTGTAAACCAGCAATCAATACCAGACTGCAACGCCAGCAATTGCGTTTCTTCCTGAAGATCAGGGACCAAGGCGGCAATCCCTATTTGAGGCTGTTCTGTGCGTAATAAATGGGCCAGTGTCGCATTCTCGGCCATGCCAGCGCACATGATCGCAATCATCGAGGCCCGCATAACATCCCCTTTCGGATAACGTTGAGCACGCTGGACGGCCGTTGAAAGCAGTTGCGAGGCATGATGACAGTCGACCCGTTCAAAGCCGGCGGCTGCCAGTGCTTGCTGGCACAAAGAAAAATCGGGTGAGCTGAAACTGAAAGGGGATGTATCGGGTTGATACCAAAGGATGATCGGTGACTGCAACATAGGCTCCGCTTTCTGTCTGTATTGCAATAACTTGATGCATAAAGAAATTAATCTGCACAAGTTTTACACAATGTACCCCAATTATCACATTTGTGATTTACCGGAATGCCCAACGTGTTTTCAAACGGCGTTTCAATCACATTCGTGAATACTTTTGCAGAACGCCTTCGTCTCGCTCGTGAATCACGAAAACTCAAACAGCCGCAACTTGCGCAAGCGGCCGGGTTGTCGCAATCTGCAATTTCGAACTACGAAACACAACGCAGGGCAAGCTCGCGGGGCATCCTCAAACTTGCAGCCGCCCTCAAAGTGAATCCAGTCTGGCTGGCAGAAGGTATAGGGCCAATGGAGCTTTCAACCCCGAACAGCGTGCTGGAAGGCGAAACCGCAGAGCGGCAGAACAAAGAGTCACAATGGCCATTCGTCAATGTCTTGCCTGGCATGTACTTCGGGTTATCGCGCGAACAACAACTCATGATCGAAGACATGATTCTTGCGCTGGCCAAACGTAATATGGACTCGCAGTAAACCAGGATTCTGAGACCCGTATTCATCTTGATGGACTATACTGCACGCTCATGCAGGGGTACTTGCCTTAGGGCAGGTTGAGAAAAACCCTTCGTACCAGTACGGATAATGCCGATGCTGGGAGCACATTCCGCAGTCATTGCTGTTCTGCCGCTTCCTTCTTCGGCTCCATTTGTGTCACCTTGGAGCAACCATGACATCCCTTCCCCAGAGCACTGCCCCGGCCATGGCCGACCCGGCAGCCACCTGCGCATTCCCGAACGCCAGCAAAATCTATGTCACCGGATCACGCCCTGATATCCGTGTACCGTTTCGCGAAATTTCACAACAGCCAACGCCGACGCCCGATGGCATGGAAGAAAACCTGCCGATTACCGTCTACGACACCAGCGGCCCCTACACCGACCCGAGTGCTCACATCGACATCCGTAAAGGCTTGCCAGCACTGCGCGCCAACTGGATTGATGAACGCAACGACACTGAACGCCTGGCTGGCCCCTCCAGTGCCTTTGGCCAACAACGACAGCAAGACCCCGCCACACAAGCCCTGCGCTTCGAACTGACGCGCCAGCCGCGCCGGGCACGTGCCGGCCAGAATGTGACCCAGATGCACTATGCCCGCAAAGGCATCATCACCCCCGAAATGGAGTTTGTCGCCATCCGCGAAAACCTGCGTCGTGAGGAATGGCTGGAAAGCCTGCGTGCCTTGGGCCCCAAACACGAGCGGATGGTCCGCCAGCTCACCCGCCAGCACGCAGGCCACGGCTTTGGTGCCAGCATTCCACAATCCATCACCCCGCAATTCGTCAGGGATGAAATTGCCCGTGGTCGTGCCATCATACCGGCCAACATCAACCACCCCGAAATCGAACCCATGGCGATCGGGCGCAACTTCCTGGTCAAGATCAACGCCAACATCGGTAACTCGGCCCTGCAATCGGACATTGCTCAGGAAGTCGAAAAAATGACCTGGGCAATCCGCTGGGGTGGCGATACCGTGATGGACCTGTCGACCGGCAAACACATCCATGAAACACGCGAGTGGATCATCCGTAACTCACCCGTCCCCATCGGCACCGTCCCCCTGTATCAGGCCCTTGAAAAAGTCGATGGCAAGGCCGAAGAACTGACCTGGGAAATTTTCCGCGACACCCTGATCGAGCAAGCCGAGCAAGGCGTTGACTACTTCACCATTCACGCGGGCGTACGACTGCCCTTCATCCCCATGACCGCAGACCGCCTGACCGGCATCGTTTCACGCGGCGGGTCCATCATGGCCAAATGGTGCCTGGCCCATCATAAAGAAAGCTTCCTGTACGAGCACTTTGAAGACATCTGCGACATCATGAAGGCCTATGACGTCAGCTTTTCTCTGGGTGATGGCTTACGCCCCGGCTCCATCCATGACGCCAACGACGAAGCCCAGTTTGCAGAACTTCGCACCCTGGGCGAACTGACCCAAATCGCCTGGAAACATGATGTCCAGGTCATGATCGAAGGCCCCGGTCATGTGCCAATGCACCTGATCAAAGAGAACATGGAAGAGCAGCTCAAGC
>CAYTSJ010000002.1:0-21770 GCA_964440385.1 uncultured Pusillimonas sp.
CAGGATCTGGGCTGCATACAAAACAGCGGCATACACCAGGGTAGAAAGAACAATATGGCCTAACGCCCCACCCCAGACCTCGGTTCTGACCAGGGACCTGACATCCAGCTTCAAACCAATCGTGAACAAAAGTAATGTCACGCCCAGATCGGCAATCATCGTGAGCGCATCAGGGTGTTCAAAACCCGCCAGGTTATAGGCAAACCCCGCCAGCAAAAAGCCAACCATGGGTGGCATGCCAATTCGACTCAAGGCAATACCAAACAGAAAAGCAAAGCCCACCAGTGTGACAACCATCAGACGCATCCAGGGAAAATGACAAAACGCAATGATACGGGTTGATACACGAGGATGCATTATGCGCTGTCAAAATCCAGGAACCCGCTGTGAGCCAAAGACTTGCGCAGTGCGAACAAATCAGTAACAATCAGGCCGTAGCAACGTTCAGTACACTCAACAGGAGACGATAATGAAAAAAATTCTCAAGGCAGCCTTGGTGGCGACTTGCCTCATGACCGCCGCAACCAGCCATGCAGCCGAGCCGTTCAAAATCGGGCTCATCATTCCGATGACCGGGCCCTTTGCATCAACCGGCAAACAAATCGAAGCTGCAGCACGCCTGTACATGCAACAGCATGGCACTGAGGTCGCTGGCCGCAAGATCGAATTGATTGTCAAAGACGACGGCGGTGTTCAACCCGAAGCCACCAAACGGATTGCCCAGGAACTGGTCGTTCAAGATAAAGTGGGTGTTCTCGCTGGCTTTGGCCTGACGCCTTTAGCCTTTGCTGCGGCTCCTGTGGCAACACAATCGAAAACGCCCATGGTTGTGATGGCTGCCGGTACATCCTCGATCGTTGAAAAATCACCCTTCATCGTCCGCACTTCAATGACATTGCCCCAGGTTACTGCGCCAATCGGCCAGTGGGCAGCCAAAGAAGGCGGTATGAAAACCGCGGTTACATTGATTGCTGACTATGGTCCAGGTCACGATGCAGAAAAGGTATTTGTAAAAACCTTCACTGAAAACGGTGGCAAGGTTCTGGCTTCTTTGCGTGTCCCCATGCAAAACCCTGACTTCTCACCGTTCCTGCAGCGTGTTCGCGATCTCAAACCCGATGCAATGTTCATCTTTGTACCCTCGGGTCAGGGCTCAACCCTGATGAAACAGTTTACTGAGCGCAATCTGGCTGGTGAAGGGATCAAACTGATCGGTACCGGTGACGTCCTTGATGACGATTTGTTGCCTTCAATGGGTGATGAAGCGTTGAACATCACGACCTCGCAACACTACTCTGCAGCCCACAACTCACCCGAAAACAAAGCCTATGTTGAAGCCTTCAAAAAGCTCACCAACAACAGCATGCGCCCCAACTTCATGTCGGTGGGTGGTTACGATGGTATGCACCTGATTTATGCAGCGTTGAAAAAGGCAGGCCCGAACGCCACTGGTGAGCAACTTCTGGCGGCCATGAAGGGCATGGAATGGGTCAGCCCACGTGGACCCATGAGCATCGACCCTGAAACCCGCGATGTCATCCAGAACATCTATGTTCGCAAATCAGAGCGTGCCGCTGATGGGCAAATCGATAACGTAGAGTTCGCGACCATCGAAAAAGTCAAAGACCCAGGCGTCAAATAAGGTCATTGACCTGTCGAAACAGGCCCCTCGGGGCCTGTTTTTCGTTAGTTCTCTCGCCGGACTGCCACCTACCCTCACCAGACACACTACACTATCCCGCCTGAACAGCATCTACGGAGAAAGCTCATGACAACAATCTCGATGTTAATCAACGGCAAAAAAGTGCCTGCCAGTAACGGCGCCACTTTTGAGCGTAAAAACCCTCTGGATGGCACCGTAGCCACCACAGCCCCCGCCGCTACGGTACAAGATGCCGTTGCCGCTGTAGAGGCCGCAGCAAAAGCCTTCCCGGAATGGGCGGCCATGGGCCCCGGCCAACGTCGTAGCCTGCTTCTCAAAGCCGCCCAGGCGATTGAGGCCCGCACCGATGACTTCATCAAAGCGGTCGCAGAAGAGACCGGCGCCTCGGCCATGTGGGCGGGCTTCAATGTCCATCTGGCTGCCAACATGCTGGTCGAAGCAGCCTCACTCACGACACAGATCAACGGGGAGGTCATTCCTTCGGAGGTTCCTGGAAACCTGGCGATGGCGATACGCCAACCTGCGGGGGTTGTACTGGGCATGGCGCCCTGGAATGCACCTGTCATTCTGGGCACACGCGCCATTGCCGTACCTCTTGCCTGCGGCAACACGGTTGTCATGAAAGGTTCGGAACTCTGCCCGGCCACCCACGGACTGATCATTGAAGCGTTGCAGGAAGCCGGTTTGCCCGAAGGTGTTGTCAACTTCGTTACCAACGCGCCTGCCGACGCAGGGCCAGTGGTTGAAGCCATGATTGCCCACCCGGCGATGCGTCGCGTCAACTTCACGGGCTCAACCCGTGTTGGCAAGATCATTGCCATGACCTGCGCCAAATACCTCAAACCGGTGGTGCTGGAACTGGGTGGCAAAGCCCCCCTGGTGGTACTTGATGACGCCGATATCACAGATGCCGTTAACGGCGCCGCCTTTGGTGCCTTTGCCAACTCCGGCCAGATCTGCATGTCGACTGAGCGTATCATTGTCGACCAGGCCATCGCCGACGAGTTCGTCGCCAAGCTGACAGAAAAAGCCCGCAGTCTGCCGCTGGGCGACCCGCGCAAGGGGCCAGTCGTCCTCGGGTCGGTCGTTGACATGGCGACCGTCGCCCGTTGCAACGAGATGATTGACGACGCACTGGCCAAAGGCGGAAAACTGCTGTGCGGGGGCAAAGCCACTGACACCCTGATTCCAGCAACCTTGATCGATAATGTCACTCCAGACATGAAGATCTACAGCGAAGAGTCATTCGGCCCGGTCAAGGGCATTGTGCGCGTCAATGGCGTTGAAGAAGCGATCCGTGTCGCCAACGACAGTGAATATGGTTTGTCATCGGCCGTATTCGGCAAAGACGTGGCCCGCGCCTGGCAAGTAGCTTCACGCATCCAGTCGGGCATTTGCCACATCAATGGCCCAACTGTTCATGACGAAGCGCAAATGCCTTTTGGCGGCGTTAAAGACAGCGGTATCGGCCGCTTTGGCGGCAAAGCAGGTATCGACGCATTTACAGAACTGCGCTGGATGACCATGCAAACCCTGCCGCGTCACTATCCCTTCTGACGCGGGTTCCTTCCGAAAAAAGCCGGTGTACTCATGCCGGCCGTGTAAACCATCACCCCGCGTTTTTTGCGCGGGGTGATGGTTTAACGTTCAGTGGTTTGCGTCCACTTCAAAGGGACAACACGCAGCGAATCACTATCGGACCGCATACAAGAACAACTCGACCCGGCGGTTCAGCGCCCGCGCTTCAGCCGTATTGTTATCACCGATAGGGTTACTGGACCCAAGCCCTTCAGACATCAGACGACTGGAGGCGATACCACGGCCCGACAGGTAACCTGTGACTGCCCGGGCACGGTTCATCGACAAGGTCTGGTTGATTTGCGCCGTACCCGTACTGTCGGTGTATCCAATCGCCTTGGCACGCAACTCGGGATGCTGATTGAGTGCACGCACAACACTGTCAAGCACCGGCAAAAGTTCAGGCTTGAGTGCATACTTGCCAGTGTCAAACGACACATGACTCGGGATCAGCACCTTGAGTGACCCATCGGGCATGTCAATGACATCAAGCCCCAGGCTGCTTGCCCCTGACTGCTGCATATCCTGTTTGACGCCCGACCAATTGAAACCGGCGATTGCACCGGCCACCGCGCCAATACCGGCACCGATCAAGGCGCCTTTGCTGCTGTCGGCAATAATTGCACCCAATCCTGCGCCAATCACGGCACCCGCACCCGCACCTGCAGCCGTTCGCCCACCCTGGCTCATGCCGCCCATCGTTTCATTCACAGTCGCACAACCCGTCAGCAGTGCGACGATGCCAAGCCCCGCGATGGCACGATTCAATCGCATGGATACTTTCATGATGATCTCCGTGGAGGGACAAAAGGTCCCGGACCAGATCATGCTAACAAGCATCGACGGAGGAGACTGTTACATTATTATTCATAGCCGGGTCTGTCGTCGCTCAAGCGACTGGCTGTAGCGAGACATGGCGAAGCAAAACAAGAAATAGATCGCACCGATAAACACATAGACTTCAGTACTGAACCCCTGCCAAGGCGCATCGGCCAGCGCAGTTTTGGCGGCCTGAGTCAGGTCGAAAATACCCACGACAACCACGAGCGACGTATCTTTGAAAAGCGAGATAAAAATACCCGTCAGCGGGCCAATCACGGCACCCAGGGCCTGAGGCAAAATAACATGCCTCATTTTCTGCCAATAGGTCAGCCCCAACGCATCGGCCCCCTGATATTGGCCGGCAGGCACAGCCTGCAACCCCCCCCTGACTGTCTCGGCAATATAGGCCGCCACAAAAAAAACAATCGCCAGAAGCACCCGCAACAACTTGTCGAGCGTCACCCCTGCCGGAAGAAACAACGGCATCATGACTGAGGCCAGAAAAAGCAGACTGATCAGGGGGACACCCCGGATCAATTCGATATATACGACACATACGGCACGTACAGCAGGCATATCGCTGCGACGACCCAAGGCCAGTAAAAGACCCAACGGAAAAGCCAACCCGATACCCAATGTCGCGAGCATCAAGGTCAGTGGCAAGCCGCCCCATAACTGATTTTCGACGTAGACCAATCCCCCGACTCCGCCCCACATCAAACCGGCAACAACAGCAAGGACCATCACCCATAACAGACCCAACCCGGGGCGCCAGAACGATTGACAGGTGCTGACAACAACCAGCAGCACCAGCAAAACACTGGCCCACAATGGACGCCATTGCTCATCGTAAGGGTAGATGCCAAACAAGATGAGGCGATACTTTTGAGCGATGACTGCCCAACATGCCCCGCTGGCTTGCCTGCAGACATCCGGTGAATCAACAGAAAAACGGGCCCCGAACCAAAGCCAGTCAAGCAGGGGCGGCAGCGCCAGTAACAACGCACCGGTACAGAGCACCGTGAGTAAACTGTTGGTCGGCGTAGCCACCAGACTTTTCAGCCAATCACCCAGGCGCAGCCTGGACACAGCCCTCATCGGGCACCCCGCAAAATATAGCGGTTGTATGCGCTCATGAGCACTGCAATAATCAGGCTGACTGTCAGGTAGGCCGCCATGATAATGGCCACCCCTTCAAGCGCTTGCCCGGTCTGGTTAATCATGGTGTTGGCTACCGACACGATATCAGGGTAGCCCACAGCAACGGCCAAAGAACTGTTTTTGGTCAGATTGAGATACTGACTGGTCATGGGAGGAATCATCACACGCAAGGCTTGCGGTAACACGATAAAGCGCGTGACCTGTCGATCGGACAGCCCGATGGCACGTCCTGCCAGCCACTGACCATGCTTTACCGACTGAATCCCCGAGCGAACGATTTCAGCGACAAAAGCCGACGTATAAAGCACTAGCCCCAGGCCAAGAGCCAGAAACTCGGGGCTGATGGTAACCCCACCGGTAAAATTAAAGCCCTTCAAGGTCGGCATGGACCACGCCATGGTGGCAAAATCGAAGACGGGCAGCACCAGACCCCGATTTGACACAAATACGCCAGGCAACCATTCGGACGCCTGGCGTGGCGAAGGCGCTACCTCAGTAATGAGGGCATACCAGAAGAAAAGCTGAAGCAAGAGCGGTACATTACGCATCAGTTCGACATATGCACGTGCCAGGCCCGCTAACAGGCCATTGCGGGACAGGCGCGCCAGACCGACAACAAACCCCAGAATCGTTGCCAGCACAACACCCACAAGAGAGACTTTCAAGGTATTCAACAACCCCGCCACCAACACCCGCGCGTAGGTATCCGCCGGACTGTAAGCCAGCACACTTTCGCTGATGGCAAAACCGGCTTCTTGGCCCAAAAAATCAAAACCGGTCGTAATATTGCGCGCAGCGAGGTTGTCAAACGTATTGGAAAGCAGATACCCACCAATAAACAATAATCCGGACACTAATAATGCCTGGTAGACAAGGCCACGGGCGCGCGGCTGACGCCAAAACGCGAATACTTTGTAATTACAAGTTCTGGTTTGGGTTGGGGAAGACATCAAAGCCATAAATTATCCGGTTGACGCTGTCATTGTCGCAAAGCACCATACCATAATCACTTAGAATATCCGGATAGCCTGTCCAGGCACGTTAACCGAGTATCCCTTGCGGGTTGCCATGATCGAGTTTCAGCACGTTTTCAAATCGTACGGCCGCAGTCGAAATATTTTGGCCGACATCAATTTCCGCGTTGAGGCGGGCGAATTCGTTTTCGTTTCCGGGCCGTCAGGGGCCGGAAAATCAACCTTGCTCAAGCTGATTGGTGGGCTTGAGCCCCCCAGCCGGGGCAGTATCAGTGTCAAAAACCAGCGCATCGACAAAATGCCGGTACGTGCCAGACCCTATCTGCGCCGTGCCGTTGGTGTCATCTTGCAAGACACCCACCTTCTGTTTGATCGCTCTGCAATAGACAATGTGCTTCTGCCCCTGACTGTCGTCGGCCTCGAGCACAACCAGGCGGTGTCCAGGGCGCGCGCAGCCCTGGAAAAGGTTGGTCTCTCGGGCAAAGAAGACTTGAACCCTGTTGAAATGTCAGGCGGCGAACAACAGCGCCTTGCGATTGCACGTGCTATTGTCAACCGCCCGGCCATCCTGATTGCCGACGAACCCACCGCCAACCTTGATCACGACAGTGCCACCCGCATCATGGATGTGTTCCGTGATTTCAACCGCGTTGGCGTCACAACCCTCATTGCCTCACACGATACCCGGCTTATGGCCAATTACGCGACACGTACGCTGCAAATCACTGCCGGCGGTTTCAAAGATTTTGCAGGGGTGGTGGCATGAAACGCTGGATCAGACAACATCGTTATGCCCTGATGGTGGCAGTTCGCCGCTTGTGGCTTCATCCGTTCTCTTCGTTGGCGAACCTGCTGGTCATCGCGTTGACGCTGGCGCTTCCCATTCTGGGGGCCAGCTTTCTCAATGCGGCCCAGCCCGTCGTCAAGGAAGTGTCGATTTCCCCGGAAGTCACCATTTTCATGAAGCCGGAAGCCAAGCGGGAGGCCACACAGAAAATCCTGGACACCATCAATAAAGCGCATGCCGATGACGTCGCTTCGGCCCGCATGGTCACGCGTGAAGACGCTATGGCGGGCTTGAAACGCAACCCGAACTGGGCCGATGCACTCGCCGTCTTGCCGGGAAACCCCCTGCCCGATGCCGTGGTTGTGACCCTGAACAATGTCGAGAACCTGCCGGCCATCACCTCAAAACTGGTCGGTATCTGGAGCAAGCTGCCCGACGTGCATACCGTACAGCACGATGCGGCCTGGGTGCAACGCCTGGCCGCTATTCTTGACTTCGTCACGCTCGGGTTGGGCATGCTGGCAGCCGCCGTTGCCCTGATTGTTCTGGCCACGGTGTTCAACACCGTCCGCATGCAGGCCCTGACCCAGCGGGAAGAAATTGCTGTGGCTCGTCTGGTCGGCGCCACAGAGTCTTTTGTGCAGCGCCCCTTCCTGTACCTGGGAGCCCTAACCGGCATATTGTCCAGTCTGTTCGCAATTGCGATTGCCAGACTGGTACTTCAGCCCCTGAACCGTGTGCTTGCCACGTTAGCCGAAAGCTACGGGACACGAATTGAACTTTCACTGCCTGACGGGGTCTGGCTGTTCTGGTCAACCGTTGCCGTTGCCCTGCTTGCTGCCCTTGCTGCGCGCTGGTCTGTCACACGTAATACCAGCTTCTGATTCGCCTTATGACTGCACACCCCTTGCAGACACCACCAGCGCCTGGTGTCGTGTCTGCGCGCACTGAAACCCCGATCGATCGAGGCACGTTTGCAGCGGCTGTAGTGTGCTGGCAGAAACGTCATGGCCGGCATCACTTGCCATGGCAACAAAGCCATGAAGCTTATCGCATCTGGCTGTCAGAGATCATGTTGCAGCAAACCCAGGTCAGTACGGTCATCGGCTATTACGAGCGATTCCTTGAACGCTTTCCCACCCTTGCAGATCTGGCCACAGCACGCCAGGAAGACGTTATGCCCTACTGGGCCGGACTGGGTTATTACGCCCGGGCACGCAATTTGCATCGTTGTGCCCAGGTGATCATGACACAGCACGCGGGGCAGTTTCCCGAAGATCCGGCACAAATTGCCATGCTTCCTGGCATTGGCCGGTCAACGGCAGGCGCCATTGCCGCTTTCGCTTGGAACGTACGCACACCCATCATGGACGGCAACGTCAAACGCGTTTTCACGCGTTTTTTTGGTATTGAAGGCTATCCGGGTAACACCGCTGTCGACAAAGCATTATGGTCGCTGGCACACGAGGTGATGGACAAAGCGCCAGAAACCCTGGATATCCGCGCGTATACACAAGGCTTGATGGACTTGGGGGCCAGCATTTGCGCCCGGCGGAACCCGGCGTGCGGTCAATGTCCCCTGCAAAATGGCTGCCATGCCAAAGCCAACGGCTTGCAAAATACACTGCCAACACCCAAGCCACGCAAACTGATACCCACACGGTCATGTCACATGCTGGTACTGCTTCAAGACGGCAAGGTCTTGCTAGAGCAACGCGAAGACCAAGGTATCTGGGGGGGGTTGCTGAGCCTGCCACAATTCGACACCGAGGACGATTTGCAACGATTCTGTCTACGGCAAGACATACCCCTGCAAGCATCGGCCAAAATGGCGGGGCTTCAACATGTTTTCACCCATTTCAAACTTGACATCACGCCTTGGCAGGTCAGGCTCCCAGACCAGCACCTGAACGAACCGCTTGAAAGATGTCAATGGCTGGAGGCGTCTGGCGGACAGGGTCTGGCCGTTCCCGCTCCGGTCAAAAAAATCCTGGGCGGCCTGAGCGAAATGCAAGCGACGCTATGGGACGACTAAAGCGTTGATCCTTTATGCTTGCTGATACTCATCAACAAGCCACACGCTACGCCTAGCGTCAGTAAAGCGGTACCGCCGTAGCTCATAAAGGGCAAAGGTACCCCGACCACAGGCAAAATCCCGGTGACCATGCCAATATTCACGAAGACATAGACAAAAAACATCATGGCCATGGCCCCTGCCACCAGACGACCAAACTGGGTTGTGGCGGTTGCCGTAATGACCAGACTACGGCCGATCAGCAAGGCATACAGCACCAGCAGCAAAATGCCGCCATAAAGACCGAACTCTTCAGCATAGACTGCAAAAATAAAGTCGGTTGTACGCTCGGGGATGAAATCCAGATGCGCCTGGGTTCCTTCCATGTACCCCTTGCCGTAAACGCCACCGGAACCAATGGCGATCATGGACTGTATGGTGTGAAAACCTTTACCTAACGGGTCGGATCCAGGATTCAACAGGGTACATACCCGATGCTTTTGGTAATCATGCAAGACGACCCAATCAAGGCCAGACTGACACAGATTATCTTCGTAATAAATCAACGCAGCCAAACCTGCCCCGACCAGGAGCCCCAGAGGCACGAGCAATTTAAATGACAGGCCACCAAAATAAAGGACGAAAAAACCAGACATGAAAACCAGCAAAGCCGTCCCCAGATCGGGCTGTTTGACAATCAGGATGAACGGAATGGCCAGCAAAACCCCTGCCAGCAAGAAATCAATAATACGTAGCTTCCCTTTGTTGTGATGAAAATACCAGGCCAGCATCATAGGCACCGTAATCTTCAACATCTCTGATGGCTGGATTCTAACGATTCCCAAGTCAAGCCAGCGGGTTGCCCCCTTACTGGTTTCACCAAACAACTCAACCCCTAGCAGCAGAATCACGCCGAAGACGTAGAGTAAGGGAGTCAGTTTCATCAACCACTTGGGTGGCGTCAGCGCGACTATCCACATGGCCAAAAAGGCCAGCATGAAATTGCGTCCCTGATCAGAAAAGCGCCAGTTTGTTCCGCCGACCGCTGAATGCATGACCAACAAACCCATGAAGGTCATCAGGATCAGCAAGAACAATAGTGGCCAGTCAAAGGCACCCAATGCACGCAATAAAAACTGCCCAAGACGCTTCATGGCCCAGGCCTCCCGCTGGACGACGCCTTGCCATCCCCTAACCAATAATCGAATACCTTGCGAGCCAGGGGTGCCGCTACGGTTGAACCCCAACCGCCATTTTCAACAATCAGGGCGAGCGCAATTTTGGGATTTTCAGCAGGGGCATACGCCATGAACAACGAATGGTCACGCAAACGTTCGTCCACAGCATTGGCAATATATTTTGCACCACGCAAGCTATACACTTGTGCTGTACCGGTTTTCCCGGCGGCCTGGTAATTCGCACCGGCAAAAGCCCGGCGAGCAGTACCCTCGTTGATGACGCCAACCAAAGCGCGGTTAATCACCGCGACGTTTTCTGGTTTTAGCGGAACAATATGCGAAGGCTTGGTCACTGTTTTTTCATGCACACCGGTTTGAGCGTTTCGAATGACGTCAACCAGGTGCGGGCGCATATACGCTCCGCCATTGGCCAGAACGGCCGTGGCCTGCGCAAGCTGCAATAACGTGAAAGCGTTGTAACCCTGACCGACCGCCACCGATACCGTCTCGCCCGCGTACCACCGCTGATGTTCAGGCTTTCTGAAGGCCTTTTGCTTCCAGTCGGTTGACGGCAAGATACCCTTCTTTTCGCCATCAAGATCGATGCCGGTTAATTGCCCAAAACCAAACTGGCGACTGAAATCATGAAGCCCATTGACGCCCATCTCGGGGCCCAACGAATAAAAATAAGTGTCAGAAGAAACCACCAGGGCCCGATGCATATCGGTTGGCCCGTAGGCTACCGAACCCGCATTACGAAATTTCTGACCCCCAAACTCATAGAAGCCAGGGTCAGCAATTCGCTGGGTCGCTGACCGTATACCCAGTTCAAGTGCGGCAAGGGCCACGAAAGGTTTATACGTTGAACCAATCGGGTAAGTACTGTGCAAGGGACGGTTGAGCAAAGGAAAATCCGGTGACTCGTTCAACTCACGCCAGTTATCAATATCAATACCATCAATAAACAGATTCGGATTAAACGAGGGTGCCGAAACAAAGGCCAGAATTTCGCCGGTCTTGGGGTCAATAGCCACCAAGGCACCCCGGCGTCCTTCGTATTCCTGTTCTACCAGCTGCTGCAACTTGATATCGAGGGACAAGACCAGATCGGAACCCGGCACCGGATCGATACGACGCAAGGTACGCACCGTACGACCCTTCGCAGTCACTTCGACCTCTTCCAGCCCTGTTTTGCCGTGCAACACAGATTCCCAGGTCTTTTCTATGCCTTTCTTGCCGATAGTCAGCGTTCCGCGGTAATTTCCTATCTGATCCTGCTCTTCCAGTCGTTCAATATCTGCTTCGGAAATACGACCGACATAGCCGATGACATGCGCAGTCGTCTTGCCATAAGGGTATTCCCTGACCCAACGCGCGCTAAGTTCAACGCCATCAAAGCGATACGCATTGGCTGCAAACCAGGCCGCTTCAGTTTCGTTAAGATTGTTTCGAAGCGGGATCTGCGCATACCGGCTTGACTGTTGCACTTGCTGCAAAAAACGCTTGCGTTGGTTCGGACCAAGTTCGACCAGTTCGGCGACATCATCCAGCAGTTGCTCAAGGTTCTTGACCTTGGCCGGTGTCACTACCAGTGTGTAATCCCGGTAATTACGGGCGAGAACCACGCCGTTACGATCGAGAATCTCACCCCGACGCGGAGGAATCGGTAACACAGCAATACGATTCGCGTCAGCGCGCGCTGAAAAGCCCTCGTAGCGTTCAACCTGCAAAAACCACAGACGCGCAATCAGCAAGCCGAAACAAACCAGCACCAGCGCTGCAGCAACACCGATGCGAAGATACATCTTGCGCTTCTGGGCTTTGGAGGTTTTCTTGAATTCGAACATGCCAATACCTGACTAAGGCGCTAGGCCGAACCTGTATCGATGTCGTCATGCATTCGATTGGGCAGGTAATGCAACAGAATATAAGCTATTGGCCAAAGCGCTCCGGTGAAAAACGCAGACCACAGCCAGCCCCAGCCTATCCACTGACCCGCCAGCCAGGAATTGAGCAACCCGTAAACAGCACCAGAAAACACGAACACTGGAAATAGATGCAAAGCCTGAACAACCGCATTGAATCGTTGCAAACGCTTGCTAAGCAGCACCACGCCATAGGCCGTCAAGCCATAGACCAATGCGTGCCCTCCCAAGGGCGCAGCATCATGCACGTCCATCAATAATCCGAACAGGAATGCACTGAACAAGCTGACGCGACGCGGTTCATAAAGACACCAGAAAGCCAGTACCAATAGCAATAAATCGGGTGCTGGAACCCATAAACGCCAGGACAGCAGAGACACAATCCAGATCAAAAAGACCGAGCCCCAGACCAGCCACAAACTGGCCGACTTTGTAAAAGACCGGGTATCGAGCGGCTGCAGCGAACTTAATGATGATCGGGAAGTATTGCTCATTTAACGTCACCCCCAGGGGTCTGAAGGGGGGTATCGGCAGTTGAAGGCGTCGTGCCCAACACCAAAAAGTGACGATAGCGCTCGGGGTGCGATGAGGGCCTCACCAGTGCCATGGCAAAACCACTGACAGTATCGCGCCGAACCTCTTCAACCCGCCCTACCGCAAGCCCCGCCGGAAAAAGTCCACCAATACCACTGGTGACCAGTTCATCACCGGCTTCCACATCGGCATTCACAGGCAAATAGCGCACTTCAACTTTACCATCAGGGTTGCCACCAAAAGCAATCAGGCGCAGACCGTTACGTACCACCTGAACAGGGACCGAAATTTTGCCATCGGTCATCAAGGCGGCCTCGGAAGTGAGCGGTGTCACGCGGATGATCTGACCGACAACCCCGCCTTCATCAATCACGGGCATGCCTGGTTCAATGCCACTCGTGCTGCCTTTGTTGAAAACCAGATGATGGCTGAGTGCATTGGCAGGCTCGTAGAGCACCTCGACGGCAATTGACTTTTGGGCTCCCGGTTCAGAGACACTGAGCAGTCGTCTTAATTGCTGGTTTTCAGTCGTCAACTGGGCCATGTGACTGGCCAATTGAGCCAATTCAATGCGTTGGCGCTGCAACGCTTCTTTTTCGTTGCGCGTGGCGCTGGCCGCATTCAGCCAGTTATCGACCAGATCCACCACGTCACGGGGTGCCATGGCAATGCGCTGAAATGGATAAATCAACATTGATACTGCCTTGCGGACAGGATCAAAAACAGGCCAGCGAGAGTCAACCACAAGCAGCGCAAGGCTGATGACAACAATCACCAGCAACCTGACTTCAGGCGTGGGACCACGCCTGAACAAACGAAGATTCGGATGTCGCTGCATTGCTCAAAGTCGCACCGACCGATCAGTCGTAAATAAAGACGGTACCCAAACGCTCAAGGTGCTCAAGCGCTTCACCACACCCGCGGACAACACAAGTGAGCGGGTCGTCAGCCACAATGACGGGCAGGCCGGTTTCTTCCTGCAGAAGGCGATCGAGATCGCGCAGCAAGGCACCCCCACCGGTCAGGGCAATACCCTTCTCGGTGATATCGGCACCCAGTTCAGGCGGTGTTTGTTCAAGCGCTGTTTTAACGGCCGACACAATTTGATTAAGCGGGTCGGTCAGTGATTCGAGAATCTCGTTGGACGAGACTGTGAAGCTACGCGGAACGCCTTCAGACAGGTTACGGCCTTTAACTTCGATTTCGCGGATTTCAGCCCCCGGGAATGCAGAGCCGATTTCTTTTTTGATGTATTCAGCGGTGGGTTCACCGATAAGCATGCCGTAATTACGACGGATGTAATTGATGATGGCTTCGTCAAACTTGTCGCCACCCACACGAACCGAGCCTTTGTAGACCATACCACCCAGCGAGATAACGGCAACCTCGGTGGTACCGCCGCCAATATCAACCACCATGGAACCACTGGCGTCAGACACCCCTAAACCCGCACCAATAGCGGCCGCCATGGGCTCTTCAATGAGATAGACTTGGCTGGCGCCTGCACCCAGTGCCGATTCGCGAATGGCGCGGCGCTCGACCTGTGTTGAACCACAAGGAACACAGACAATGATGCGTGGGCTGGGTGCAAACATACTGCCCGGATGAACCATACGGATGAACTGCTTGAGCATTTGCTCGGTCACGGTGAAATCGGCAATAACACCGTCTTTCATGGGGCGAATGGCTTCGATGTTGCCTGGCACTCGGCCCAGCATTTGCTTGGCCTCGCGACCCACAGCCTGAATGATTTTTTTGCCATTGGGGCTACCATCGTGGCGGATGGCGACGACCGAAGGTTCATCAAGCACAATCCCTTTGCCACGAACGTAAATAAGCGTATTGGCCGTACCCAAATCGATGGCCATATCGCTGGAGAAATAACTGCGGAGAAATCCGAACATGTGCGCTCAGTAGAGATAAATTAGAAGCGAATTAACAAGCCATCGCGGTTCAGAGGTTAACACGCGCACCACGGGCCTAATTAACAGATTTAGCCGTAAATGATAACTTATAATTCCTTTTAGCTAGGTGGCCGGCATGCTGGCCCATTAATTTTTTAGTAACGGAACCTCTACCGGACTCCTCCATGGCCATTACCCAAGACGACGTCACCCGCGTCGCGCATCTGGCGCGCATCGCCCTGTCAGAATCCGACAGCCAAACCATGCAGCACGAACTCAACGGCATCCTGGGGCTTATCGAAGAACTGCAAGCGGTAGATACCCAGGGCATCGAGCCCATGGCCCACCCTTTATCGGCGCATCAAGATATTGCCTTGCGTCTGCGTGATGACCAGCCTGTGCCCACGCAATCCATCGAGCAACGCAATGCCCTCATGAGCAATGCACCGGCGCAATCAGAAGGGTTGTTTTTGGTACCCACTGTCATCGAATAAATACTCACAAAAAATTACCTATGTCTATATCCCAAGAGTTTGACAGTATCGCCGCACTGCGCGAGGCCTTGGTAGCGCGCAAGGTCAGTGCGACTGAACTGGCGACCCATGCGTTGCAGCTCGCCCAGGCACAGTCTTCACTCAATGCCTTTCTGCACATTGACCCTGAACTGACCCTGGCCCAGGCCAAAGCCGCCGACGCCCAACTGGCCAGCGGAAACGCTGGCGCACTGGCCGGCATACCTATTGCCCACAAAGATGTGTTTGTCACGCAAGGTTGGCGCACCACCGCGGCCAGCAAAATGCTGGAACACTATGTCAGCCCGTTTGACGCTACCGTTGTCGCACGCCTGGCCCAGGCCGGTGCAGTATCCATCGGCAAATTAAACTGCGACGAATTCGCCATGGGTTCAGGTAACGAAAACTCGGCGTTTGGCCCTGCACGCAACCCCTGGAACCCCGACCACGTGCCCGGAGGCTCTTCGGGTGGTTCGGCTGCCGCCGTAGCGGCCGGCATCATCCCGGCCACAACCGGTACCGATACTGGCGGCTCGGTGCGACAGCCTGCCGCATTCTGCGGCGTCAGCGGCATCAAGCCTACTTACGGTACCGTATCGCGCTTCGGCATGATTGCCTATGGCTCAAGTCTAGATCAGGCTGGCCCGATTGCCCGTCACGCCAAAGATTTGCTCGAACTGCTCGATACCATGAGCGGCTTTGACGAACGCGACTCTACCAGCCTTGAGTTTTGTGACGGTGTTGCCAATGCCCCTGGCCGCATCCGCAGGGAATTCAACGACCAGGTCGCCCGCTTTGAGGCCAACGGCAGCAAGCCACTGCAAGGTTTACGAATCGGTGTACCCGTCGAGTTTTTCAACGAGGGCTTATCAAACGATGTCGGCGCTGCTATTGAAACCGCCCTGCAGCAGTACGAATCGCTGGGGGCGACACGGGTCAGCATTTCGTTGCCACGCACCAAGTTGTCTATTCCGGCGTATTACGTGATTGCCCCGGCCGAAGCCTCCAGCAACCTGTCACGCTACGATGGCGTTCGCTATGGTCACCGCACACCCAGCTACACCGACCTGGCCAACATGACCAGCCGCAGTCGCGCTGAAGGGTTCGGCCCTGAAGTCCTTCGTCGCATCATGGTGGGCACCTATGTCTTGTGCCACGGCTACTATGACGCCTACTACCTGCAGGCCCAGCGCGTCCGCCGCATGATCGCCAACGACTTCCAGCAAGCCTTCGCAGGCCAGTGTGATGTCATCATGGGCCCCGTCACCCCTACGGTTGCCAAACGCATCGGCGAGAACCGTGACGACCCGACCGCCGACTGGCTGGCCGATATCTACACACTGGGTATCAGCCTGGCAGGCTTGCCGGCTGCTTCCATCCCCTGCGGGTTTGGGGGTACCGAGGGGCGCCTGCCTGTCGGCCTGCAAATCATCGGCAACTACTTCCGCGAGGGGCAGGTACTGGCTGTCGCCGACCGCTTCCAGCAAGTTACAGACTGGCATCAACGTACACCGGAACAAAAATAATGGAATGGGAAATTGTCATCGGGCTTGAGACCCACACCCAGCTGTCAACCGCGTCCAAGATCTTTTCGAATAGCAGCACCACTTATGGGGCTCAGCCCAACACGCAGGCCAATGAAATCGACATGGCCTTGCCCGGTAGCCTGCCGGTCATGAACCGCGGCGCTGTCGACCGTGCGATTGCATTTGGTCTGGCCGTAGGGGCCCACGTTGCGCCGCGTTCTGTATTTGCGCGTAAAAACTACTTCTACCCTGACCTGCCCAAAAACTACCAGATCAGTCAGTTTGAAATCCCGGTAGTGCAAGGCGGCGAGATCAGATTCTTTGTCGGTGATACCGAAAAGACAGTCCGCCTGACCCGTGCCCATCTGGAAGAAGATGCCGGCAAATCCTTGCACGAAAACTTCACCGGCCCGCATGGCGAATCCTCCACCGGCATCGACCTGAACCGTGCAGGTACCCCGCTGCTGGAAATCGTGTCCGAACCCGAAATGCGCTCTGCCGCCGAGGCCGTTGCCTATGCTCGTACGCTGCATAGCCTGGTGGTATGGCTGGGCATTTGCGACGGCAACATGCAAGAAGGTTCATTCCGCTGCGACGCCAACGTCTCGGTTCGCCCCAAAGGTCAGGCCGAATTTGGCACCCGCTGCGAAATCAAAAACCTGAATTCCTTCCGGTTCCTTGAGCGCGCCATTATTTACGAAGCCCGGCGCCAGATCGAACTCATTGAAGATGGCGGCAAAGTGCGACAAGAAACACGCCTTTACGATGCCGACAAAGACGAAACCCGCAGCATGCGCAGCAAGGAAGACTCTGACGACTACCGTTACTTCCCTGACCCCGACCTGCCGCCACTGCTCATCGCCCCTGAATGGGTCGAGCGGGTCAAAGCTGGCATGCCCGAACTGCCCGGCGCCAAGCGCAAACGCTTTGAAGCAGATCTCGGCCTGACGGGCTACGATGCAGCCCAATTAACCATGGATCGAGCCGTTGCCGACTATTTCGAAGCCACGGCAAAACACTTGCCCGAAGGGCAAGCCAAACTGGCTGCAAACTGGGTGCTGGGTGAGGTCTCCGCCGCACTCAACCGCGACGAAATCGGCATTGCAGCCATCCCTGTTACCGCCGAAGCCCTCGCCGGCATGATCAAGCGGATTATCGACGGTACGATTTCCAACAAAATCGCACGCGATGTGTTTGCCTCAATGTGGGCTGGCGAGAACGGCGGTAACGCCGATGCCATTATCGACGCTAAAGGTTTGAAGCAAATCAGCGACACCGGCGCCATCAGCAAGATGGTTGACGAAGTGCTGGCGGCGCATCCGGCCATTGTCGAAGAATATCGGGCCGGGAAACAAAAAGCCTTCAATTCACTGGTTGGCCAGATCATGAAGGCAGCAAAGGGCAAAGCAAACCCGCAGCAGGTCAATGACCTGCTGAAAGAAAAGCTCGGTTAAACGCCGTATTTCTTGCGGTAGGCTGCGACGGCGTCGCGGTGTACCGCAAGCTCGGCGCTGTTTTCAATCAGGGCCATAATATCGGCCAGCGAAGCAATGCTGACCACTGGCATGCCATAGCGGTTAGAAACTTCCTGAACCGCCGAATGCGGCGACAATGCATCATCGGGGCCCGCACGTTCCATACGATCAAGGGCAATCAAGACCGCCGCAGGTTCTGCGCCTGCGGCACGAATGATCTGAACCGACTCGCCCACCGAGGTTCCGGCCGTAATCACATCATCGATGATGACAACGCGCCCCTTCAAAGGGGCCCCCACCAGCACACCGCCTTCACCATGGTCTTTGGCTTCTTTGCGATTGAATGCAAACGGGATATCACGCCCTTTCATGGCCGGGTGCTGTGACAGCGCTACCGCCGTTGCCGTAGCCAGCGGAATCCCTTTGTAGGCTGGGCCAAACAACATGTCGAACTCGATGCCCGAGTCAACCAGCGCCTGCGCATAAAACCGCGCCAAGTGGCCTACCGAGAGGCCCGAATTAAACAAACCGGCATTGAAGAAATAGGGGCTGAGCCGCCCTGACTTGACCTTGAACTCGCCAAAGCGCAAAACACCCTGCTGCAGGGAAAACTTGACGAAATCAGTACGCATGGTGGTGTCAGACATAAGAGCACATAAGTAAGTACGAAAACGTCATTATCGTCGATTACGACGGGGGTATTCACACCAAACACGGCAACGCGTACTAAACTTCAGCTAACGCACCCGAACTGCCGCAGCGCTGACTTTCTCTGAAGGTCAGGCGGTTTTCGTCGGCTGCATAATATTTCAGCAAGGAAACCCCAATGAGAATGCCGGTCTATTACATTTCGCACGGCGGCGGACCCTGGCCCTGGATGGCAGATTCAGCCGAGAAATATGCCATCCTGACTGCAGCACTGAAAGACATTCCCGGCCAACTGCCATGCAAACCCAAAGCGATTGTCATGATCTCTGCCCACTGGGAGGCTGATGGTGGTTTTCTGATCATGGGTAGCGCAGCCCCCCCAATGCTGTATGACTACTACAACTTTCCACCGCATACCTATGAAGTGCAATACCCGGCACCCGGATCACCTGCGCTGGCACAACGCATCGCCAACCTGCTAAATACAGCCGGTTTACCTTGCGCGATTGATACACAGCGCGGGTTTGACCACGGCACGTTCGTGCCGCTGGCTGTCATGCTGCCAGAAGCCGACATCCCTGTCGTTCAGGTGTCATTGGAAACACATTTCGACCCCGCGCTGCATTTGGCGCTAGGCCGGGCGCTGGAACCTCTGAGAGATGAAGATATCCTGATCATCGGCAGCGGTCTGAGCTATCACAACCTGCGTGAAATCCGCAGCATTGGGTCAGAGCCATCGGCCCAGTTTGATGCCTGGCTTCATAAAGTGCTGCTGCAAGACCCGATCAGCCAACGCAGCGAAGCCCTGTGCCAATGGGAGCAGGCCCCTGCCGCCCGCCGCGCCCACCCGCGTGAAGACCACCTCTTGCCGCTGATGGTCGCTTTAGGTGCCGCCGAGAACGATACGGCTGTCTGCGTTCACCACGAGGTGACCGCGTTCGCCAACATCACAGCATCCAGTTTCCGGTTTGGTTGAAGCGACTCTTGCGGCTGGAATGAAATGGGCTACTGCGAAGTAGCCCTTGGTACGCCAGGAATTAAGGCACTGAATCAGGCTTTAGGCATCGAGTCAGACCTGGGTTTGGGCAGTGCCGACGCTGGCAAACCAAAGATATGGTCAAACACCCAACTGAAGGTAAAGGTATAGACCAGAAAGAAAACAATCAAACCGGCGTCAAGAACCAGTGCTTCCCACAGCGACACCTGCAGCCACCAGGCAAAAAACGGCACCAGAAACACAACCAGCCCACCTTCAAAACCTATGGCATGGATCATGCGGCGCCCAAGACTGCGGCCGCGCTTGCGCTGGCTCGATTCCCAACGCTCGTAAAGGGTATTCCAGACCAGATTCCAGACGACGGCAATCACCGAGGCCACTGCCGAAGCCAACCCGGCACTGACAAGGCCATGACCCAACAGATAGAAAAATGCGCTGGTGAGCGCGATGGCAATGCCCTCGTACAACGAGACATAAAGCACTTTGCGTTGAATGCCTTGCATCGACTTACTGCGCGCTGTCGTAGTCAATGATTAATGGCGCATGATCACTGAACCACTGGTCTTTGAAAATTCGTGCTTCACGAGCCGTTGCAGCAATGTCAGGAGTGGCAATTTGATAATCAATGCGCCAGCCCACGTTATTCGCACGGGCCTGACCCCGATTGCTCCACCAGGTGTAGGCCTCGGCAGTGGCATCCGGATACAGTCGTCGGTAAACGTCCACCCACGATAACTCGTCAAAGACGCGTGTCAGCCAGGCGCGTTCTTCTGGCAGAAAACCACTGTTTTTCAGATTGCCCTTCCAGTTTTTAAGATCAATTTCTTTGTGCGCAATATTCCAGTCACCACACAAGATGACACGTCGACCTGACTGCGCCAACGCCTGCAGGTGGCCGTAGAATACTTCCATGAAGCTGAACTTGGCCGCCTGGCGATGATCGCCACTGGAACCCGAAGGCAAATACACCGAAATAACTGAAAAACCGTCGTAGACCAGTTCAATATAACGCCCTTCGGCATCGATTTCGGCCACCCCCAAGCCTTCAATGACCTGGTCGGGTGCCTGACGTGCATAAATACCGACACCACTGTAGCCTTTCTTTTCGGCGTAGTGAAAATACCCCTGATAGCCCGAAGGCGTTCGCATTTCAAGAGTCAGATCAGCATCTTGAGCTTTAAGCTCTTGCAAACAGATAAAGTCCGCATTCTGCTCGGGTAACCACTGGAAAAAGCCTTTATTAGCCGCTGAACGAATACCGTTCAGATTGGCAGAAATCACTCGCAACATGGTCAAGCTTCCGTTTCGCGACCGGTAGAATCGAGTGCCCTGATTTCATGGCGCTTGAACCATAACAGCAACAAGCCTGGCACAGCGATAAAGACGGTAAGGATGAAAAACTGGGGCCACCCCAATGTCTCAACCAGCGGCGGTGTAAAGGGCCCCGCCAGATAGGTGCGCCCTACTGCGGACAAGGCCGACAACAATGCAAACTGAGTGGCTGAAAACTGCTGGTTACATAAAGCCATCAGCAGCGCGACAAAAGCCGCCGTACCCAACCCCCCGCAAATATTTTCAATGGCAATGATGGCACCCATGGAATAGATATGAGGTGGCGTAACGGCCAGCACCCAATAGCCAAAGTTGGATACCGCCTGCAACAGCCCAAAAATCATCAGGGAACGATACAAACCCAGACGGGCCATGAGGCTACCCCCGGCCAGCGCACCGACAATGGTTGCGATCAGCCCGAAGATCTTGTTCACGAACCCCACTTCTTCAGTGCTGAAGCCAGCACCACGAATCAGAAACGTGGTCGATAAGGCCCCTGAAAAAGCATCCCCAAGCTTGTAGAAGACAATCAGCAGCAAAATCAGCACCGCACCCTTGCGGCTGAAGAACTCTGACAACGGGGCCACGACGGCAACACCCAGTGTGCGCGGTGCTGCCGCAATTTCTTCGGGCTCAGGAGCCAGTACCGTGGCAAATGCACACAACACCATGAACACGCCCATCAGCGCGTACGTGTATTGCCACCCCAGCCAGGTTGCGGCCAGAACCAGTGCCAACCC
>CAYTSJ010000003.1:0-21188 GCA_964440385.1 uncultured Pusillimonas sp.
GCATGCCCATCGCGTAAAACCACGTAAGCCACCGTCTTTATCAGCCCTTGCTCGTCTGCGACGCCAACCACGGCAGCTTCCAGAACAGATTCGTGTTGTACCAGTACATTTTCGACTTCAATGGGCGAAACGTACTGACCACTGACCTTGATCATGTCGTCGCTGCGACCGGCATAGCAGTAATAGCCGTCTGCGTCACACATGTATTTGTCACCGCATTTCAGCCAGTCACCCAGCATGGTTTCGCGCGTTTTGGCCCGATTATTCCAGTACAGCAGCGCAGCACTCGGGCCCTTGACATAAAGGTCGCCGATGGCGCCTGCAGGTACGGGGTTGCCATGCTCATCCCGCAACGAGACTTCGTAGCCTGGAACCGGCTTCCCGGTTGTGCCGTAGCGGACATCATCCAGTTGGTTTGACAGAAAAATATGCAGCATTTCGGTGAGTCCGATGCCGTCAAGAATGAAGCAACCATAATGCCGGGTGAATCGTTCGCCCAGCTCTTTGGGCAGCGCTTCACCTGCCGAAGCACAGACCCGCAGGTTGAGATCACTGCGATCCGGAAGATTCGGAGACGCCAGCATGCTGGCATAAAGCGTCGGTACCCCGCAGAAGACGGTGGGTTGATGTTGTTTCAGGCGCTGGAACACCGCGTCGGGCGTAGGGCGTTCACCCATGAGGACGACCGTGGCCCCCGCTGACAGCGGGAAGGTCAGTGCATTACCGAGACCGTAGGCAAAGAACATTTTGGCTGCCGAGAAGATGACATCGTTCTCGGTGAGTGCCAAGGTGGGAATGCCGTACAAGGTTGCCGTGTACCAAAGGTTTCCGTGGCAGTGGACGACCCCTTTGGGGCGACCCGTCGAACCTGAGGAATACAGCCAGAAGGCAGGCTCGTCAGCCAGAGTCTTGATGCAGGCGGGTCGGGAAGCCCTTGCCATCAGGGTTTCAAGCGGATGTACGGCTTGGGGCAAGGCAGAGGTGTCGCCAGCGACAATGATGTGGTTGACTTCATTTTCTGCGCTGCCTGCTGCTTTTTGCAGGGTGGGCAGCAAATCGGGCGACGTGAAGATGGCCTGGGCCCGGCTGTGTTCCAGCATGTATGCATAGTCGTCGGCGGTGAGCAGCGTGTTGACCGCGACCGGGATGACGCCGGCATACAGAGACCCCAGAAAAATGACCGGCCAATCGACGGTATCGTGCATGGCCAGCAAGATGCGCTCTTCGCGGCGGATTCCGAGATTCTTCAGAACACCGGCGAAGGCCGCAATACGGTCTGCCAGTTCACCATAGGTCAGCTTGCGGGCGTCGTCGATATAGGCGAGCTTGCTGCTACGAGACTCGTTTTGTTCAATCAGGTGGCGAGCGAAATTGAACACTGTCGGGCAGGTTTTCATGATTTGTCTCCAGAGGAAATCACCCGGCCTGTATGTTTTATGGTGGTGGCCGGGGATGTTGAAAGCGGGTCTTAGTTCAAAAGGCGCTCGAGGATGTTCGGTGAGCCCTGAATGGCGGCCAGGCGGTGATAGAAGCGTAGTGCACGCAAGCCGCCCAGCTCTTCACCGCCGCCGGCCCGACCGGGCCCACCGTGATTTGATTGAGGCATGACATTGCCGTGCCCTGTGTGTACTTTGGCGACATCATTGTTGATCAGATGGACCCGGCCATGGCTTTCGGCCAGTTCGACAGCTGCCTTGGCCAGGAATTCAGCATCATTGCTGTAAACCGACGCCACCAGTGATCCCATGCCACGACGCGCCAGCGCCATGGCATGGTCGGTGTCGCGATAGGGCATCAATGTGGCGACGGGGCCAAAAACTTCCATCTGATGGACCAGGGGATGGGCGTCGGGTGTGCGGGTGCCGAACACAACAGGGGGACAATGGCATGATCGGCCTGTTCAGCCTCTACAACAAGTTCTTTGCGGCCGTCAAAGACGATGTCGCTGCAGGCTTCAAGTTGATGAATGCCTGCCACGATGGCGCGTTTCTGTGAGGTACTGACCAGACTGCCCATCTTGATACCTTCTTTACGCGGGTCACCGACAGTAATGCCTTTGAGCTTGTCGGCCAGGGCATTGGCTACTTCGTCGTAACGTGTTTCGGGGACCAGGATGCGTCGGATGGCGGTACACTTTTGCCCGGATTTAATCGTCAACTCACGTACAACCTCGCGCACCAGCAGGTTCAGGGCGTCATCGTCATGATCAGGGCCCAGAATGGCACTGTTGACGCTGTCGGTTTCAGCATTGAACCTGACCCCTTCATGTTTGATTTTCGGGTGGTCGCGTAATGTGGCCGCGGTATCGGCAGAGCCCGTGAACGAGACGACATCCAGAGGGTCTAGTGCGTCCAGCAGCCCTTCGGGGCGCCCACATACGATATTCAGTGCACCAACGGGCAAAATATTGGCATCAATGACGTCCTTGACCATCTCGTGGGTCAGCCAGGCGGTTGCCGATGCAGGTTTGACAACGACTGGTACGCCCGACAGCAGCGCGGCTGCGGCTTTTTCCCAAAGCCCCCATGCGGGGAAGTTGAAGGCATTGATCAACAAGGCCAGCCCACGTGTGGGCACCAGAATGTGCTGGGTGGCAAACAGATTGTCTTTGGCCAAGGTATCGGGGCTGCCATCGGCCATCAGCGACCTGGCTGTCATTTTGCTGCCCAGTTTTGCGTAATAAGAGAGTGTGTAAATACCGCCGTCGATATCAACGGCGCTGTCATTGGTGACAGTGCCTGAATTTTTGAGCGAGATCTCAAAGTATTTGTCGCGATTGGCCTGCAGGACCTTGACGATGGCGCTCAGACGTTCGGCACGCTCGGCATACGTGAGCGCACGCAGGGCAGCACCACCTTGGATGCGCGCGAAGGCATATGCCGCGGCCATATCAAGACCCTCGGCACTGACTGTCGCCAGTGTTTCTCCGGTGACGGGGTCAAGCACCGGGGAGCCAGCACCAGTGCCATTTTGCCAGCGGCCTTCAACATAATTCGCGAGTAAGGTCATTGCAGGGTATTTCCAGAGTGTGGGGTAAGCGTACAGGTGTATTCTTGGGGCCGGGAGCGTGTTAATTACGACTTCGTAAACTCGATGGCGCCTTGTGGCAACAGGTAAAGCACCAAGGCTTGACCCTGGGTTACCGTCGGACTGTGAGCCGTATCCGGGCCATAAACCAGCCACCCTGTCGGATGACCGTCGAAACAGGCGTTGCCCTGTAGCGGCATGATCAGATCAATCTCGCCATTGGGGTGGCGGTGGTGGGGCCCGGCAATATTGTTCATGTCCACGACATCCACCGAAAAACCGTTCAGGGCTTCAGCGGGTTTGATCACCCGGCCATATCGCACGCCACCACCTTCGTATTGGCACATCCAGCCTTGTTCAATGCCGGCTTTGCAGGCGTCAAAGACCGCATTAAAGACGGAGCCACCCGCAGGGAAGGTGGTATTCAGATCTTTCTGCAGCGAGGCATCAAGGGGGCGATGGCCGATGTGGTCAGTGATTTTCTGGATAAGTGCTTGAAATGTCTCTTTATTCATTCTCGGGCGTCCTGAACAACTTTGCGGTGACACATGTGTGCCGCGATGGAACTAAAATGCCGTATTTCCGGGTCACTCTGTGGTGACAAGGGTCAAAATTAGGGCTTTTGTTTCAAGTTGTCAAGCAATATAATGCATGTGCGTCAATCCTTAGGGTAAATCAGGGTGAACAATAAAACATTAGGTCAACCGCTTTCGGCTATCGACGAAACGGCAGATGCAGATCGTGACCCTTTTCTCATTGCCTTGGGTGAACGGGTGCGCCGTCTAAGGGCGATACGGGGGGTGACGCGCAAAGAGCTTGCCCGATCTGCCAGTGTGTCCGAGCGCCATTTGGCCAATCTCGAGCGTGGCCTCGGTAACGTGTCCATTCTTGTGCTGCTTCAGATTTCCAATGCGTTCAACTGCGCATTGGCCGAACTTGTCGGTGATGTCACAACCTCCAGTCCCGAGTGGTTATTGATCCGTGAACTGTTACAAGGGCGTTCCGAGAGCGATTTGCAGCGTGCGCGCGAGGTGCTTGCGGGTTTCTTTTCCGGCAAAGAGGCGGGCAACAGTCTGACACGGGCAAAGCAGGTCGCCTTGATCGGGTTGCGCGGGGCTGGCAAGTCAACGCTGGGACGGATGCTGGCCGCCGACATTGGTTACCCGTTTGTTGAACTGAGCGACGAGATCGAGCGCGTGGCGGGCTGTCGCATTCTTGAAATCTACAGTCTTTATGGCCCGATGGCTTATCGCCGCTACGAAAAGCGGGCGCTTGAAGAGGCGTTGCAACTCTATCCGGAAATGGTGCTGGCGACCCCGGGGGGTATTGTCTCTGAGCCGTCGACCCTGAATGTCTTGTTATCCCATTGTTATACCGTTTGGGTCAAGGCAACGCCTGAAGATCACATGGCGCGCGTTATGGCTCAGGGAGATTTCCGTCCCATGGCAGGCAATAACGAGGCCATGCTTGACCTGAAGCGTATTCTGGCCGGACGTGAGGCTTTTTATTCAAAAGCCGATTTCACCTGCATGACCAGTCAGGTTGGCTTGCCGGAAGCCTTCGATTTGTTACGTGGCCATATTCGCGAGGTTGCCGGCCTGTCATTGGTGTGAGCCGGGCCGCTGTCTGGCATGCATTTTTCTGCATGTTATGTGTTGACGTTGTTTTTGACTTGAACTAAGATGCATAAAAATGCATCGTATGCACTATTATTCAGGTTAATACAACGGAGACAAACACATGACTGAAGCCGCATTGCGCGTTGATTTTCGCACTGACCCCAGCCAGTACAAGCACTGGGACCTTAGTTTTGAGGGTCAGGTTGCCACCCTGGCTATGGATGTCAATGAAGATGCCGGGCTTCGTCCGGGCTACAAGCTCAAACTGAACTCTTACGATCTGGGCGTTGATATTGAATTGCACGATGCCTTGCAACGTATCCGTTTCGAGCATCCTGAAGTACGTACGGTGGTGCTTACCAGCAAGAAAGATCGTATTTTCTGTTCCGGCGCCAACATTTTCATGCTGGGCTTGTCTTCCCATGCCTGGAAAGTCAATTTCTGTAAATTTACCAATGAAACCCGCAACGGTATTGAAGACTCCAGCCGTCACAGCGGGCTGAAATTTATTGCTGCTGTCAATGGGGCGTGTGCTGGTGGTGGTTACGAAGTGGCACTGGCATGTGATGAAATTCTTTTGATTGATGATCGTTCTTCAGCGGTATCGTTGCCCGAAGTGCCTTTGCTGGGTGTCTTGCCCGGTACCGGTGGCCTGACTCGCGTCACCGACAAGCGCAAGGTTCGTCATGACCGCGCCGATATTTTCTGCACGCTGGTTGAAGGCGTACGGGGCGAGCGTGCCAAAGAGTGGCGTCTGGTCGACGACGTCATCAAACCTAATCTGTTCGCTGAGGAGGTGAAGAAGCGTGCGGCCGAACTGGCTGCAACCAGCCACCGCCCGGCAGGTGCCAAGGGCATTGCCCTGACCCCGCTGCAGCGCGAAGACAGCCCAAATGGCATGGCCTACAAATATGTCAATGTCAACATTGATCGTAACCAGCGCATTGCTACCTTGGTCATCAAGTCGCCCGACGCTGATGTGCCGGCTGACATTACTGGCATTGAGGCGCAGGGTGCTGCGTGGTGGCCGCTGCAAATGGCACGTGAACTCGATGACGCTATTCTTCAACTGCGTACCAACGAACTGGATATCGGTACCTGGGTGCTGAAAACCGAAGGCAGTACTGGTCGTGTGCTCGCCGCCGATGCGACGCTGCAAAAGTTTGCCGATCACTGGTTTGTTCGCGAAACAACCGGGATGCTGCGTCGCACGTTGGCACGCCTGGATGTGACGTCACGTTCTCTGTTCGCACTGATTGAGCCCGGTTCATGCTTTGCAGGCACCTTGCTTGAGGTTGCGCTGGCAGCCGACCGTACCTACATGCTGGATGACCCCGAAACCGATACGCCAGCACAGATTGTGGCCAATGCATTGAATTTCGGTACCTATCCGATGGTCAGCGCCCAGTCCCGCCTCGAGCGTCGTTTCTACGAAGAAGCGCCGGCACTCGATGCTGTGCGTGCCGTACAGGGCCAGGCGCTTACCCCTCAAGACGCTGAAAAACTGGGTCTGATTACCTTTGCCCTTGATGATCTCGATTGGGCCGATGAGATTCGAATTGCGCTGGAAGAGCGCGTGGCCCTGTCACCCGATTCCTTGACGGGTCTGGAAGCGAATTTGCGGTTTGGTGTGAAAGAAACGATGGAAACCCGTGTGTTTGGCCGCTTGTCGGCCTGGCAGAACTGGATCTTCTATCGGCCGAATGCGTCAGGCGATAAAGGTGCCCTGAAGCTGTACGGCAAAGGTGAGAAACCCAGCTTTGACTGGAATCGTGTGTAAGTCTGCGACGATAATAAATCAGGAGTCAACAAGATGGCCGGTATCAATTATTCAGAAAAAATCCCTAATAACGTCAACTTGTCCAGTGACCGCACGCTGCAGCGTGCCCTGGAACACTGGCAGCCCAACTATCTGAAGTGGTGGGCCGATATGGGGCCCGAATCGTCGCAAAGCATGGACGTTTACTTGCGTACGGCTGTGAGTGTGGATCCCAGCGGTTGGGCTCACTTCGAACACGTCAAGATGCCCGATTACCGCTGGGGGATTTTCCTCTCACCCCAAGAGCAAGACCGCAAGATTCACTTTGGCGAGCATATGGGCGAGTCGGCCTGGCAAGATGCACCTGGCGAATATCGCGCCAACCTGCGCCGCATTATTGTGACCCAGGGCGATACCGAGCCCGCCTCCGTCGAGCAACAGCGTCACCTGGGCCTGACAGCCCCTTCCCAGTACGACTTGCGTAACCTGTTCCAGGTGAACGTCGAAGAGGGCCGTCACCTCTGGGCTATGGTTTATCTGTTGCACCGCTACTTTGGTCGCGATGGCCGTGAAGAGGCTGATGCGCTGCTGCAGCGTAATTCCGGCAGCGAAGAAAGCCCGCGCATCCTGGGTGCCTTCAACGAGAAGACCCCCGATTGGCTGGCGTTCTATATGTTCACGTATTTCACAGATCGTGATGGCAAGTTCCAGTTGTGTGCACTGGCAGAGTCGGCGTTTGACCCCTTGGCACGCACTACAAAATTCATGCTGACAGAAGAAGCGCACCACATGTTTGTGGGTGAGTCGGGTGTGTCGCGTGTTCTGCAGCGTACCGCTCAGGTCATGAACGAGCTCAAGACGGATGACCCCGCCGTGATTCGTCGTGCCGGTGTGATTGACCTGCCGACCATCCAGCGTTATTTGAACTTCCACTTCAGTGTCACCATCGACCTGTTCGGTGCCGACCAATCGTCTAACGCGGCCACTTTCTATACCACGGGCCTGAAAGGACGCTTTGAAGAAGGTAAACGTACCGACGACCACGTACTCAAGAACGACACTTACCGTGTGCTTGAAGTCAAAGACGGCCAGCTGCGTGAAATCGAAGTGCCGATGTTGAATGCCTTGAATGAAGTGCTGCGTGATGACTACATCCGCGACTCGATGGCCGGAGTCCAGCGTTGGAACAAGGTGCTTGAAAAGGCCGGCATTGATTTCCGCCTGACCGTACCCCACAAGGCATTCAATCGCAAAATCGGTACCTTGTCGGGTATTCGGGTCTCACCGGACGGCACCGTGCTGACCGAAGAACAATGGAAAGCCCACGTAGACCAGTGGTTACCAACCCCTGAAGACCGTGAATTTGTGGCATCACTGATGGGGCGCGTAGTCGAGCCTGGCAAGTTTGCCAACTGGATTGCCCCGCCAGCCATTGGCATTAACCGTCAGCCTGTTGATTTCGAATATATTCGTTTCAACTGATTCTTTTCATAAACACGGTGTACCCTGTAATCGGGCGTCTGCTGACAGCATTCGCCCGATTATCGATTGAGCAGCACCGACCTTATAAAAGTTGCACGTGCCGGCTTTTGCCGCAGTGCGTCCGCCAAGGAGACTTTTGATGACAGCAGTGTCGACCGTTACCCTGAAAAAGCAGCACTTGATCGACCCTGAGGTCTGTATCCGGTGTAACACCTGTGAGGAAAGTTGCCCGATTGACGCCATTACGCATGACATCAACAATTACGTTGTTGACGCGAGTATTTGCAATGATTGCATGGCCTGTGTACCGCCTTGCCCGACGGGGGCCATTGATCACTGGATTCAGGTCGTCAGCACTCAAACCTATTCGGTTGACGAACAGCTGACCTGGGATGAGCTGCCCGAGCCGCAGGCGCTGCCTGAAGGTGTTTCCGGCGCAGGGGTCAATGAGGTTGAGGCAGCCTCTGAAGAGGCGTTGTCAGCCGATGAAGCCGTGCAGAAAAACCAGATCAATACCCCGTTTACAGCGGCAGGGGCCACCATTCCGCCCTGGTCGGCAGCACACCCCTATGTGAACTGGTATACACATAAAAATCCGGTCAATGCCACGGTGGTGGGTAACTATCGCGTCACTGACAGTGACACCGAAAGTGATATCCACCATATTGTGCTTGATTTTGGCGATCAACCGATGCGCGTACTTGAGGGGCAGTCTATCGCTATTTTCCCGCCGGGAACCGACGCGAATGGACGTTCGCATCATGCGCGGCAGTACTCGATTGCCAGCCCGCGCGATGGCGAACGGCCAGGCTATAACAACCTGTCCATCACCGTGAAGCGGGTAAGTGCCGACCACGACGGTAACCCTGTCGATGGCGTGTGCTCGAATTACCTGTGCGACCTGAAAAAGAATGACGTCGTCAAGGTGATTGGCCCGTTTGGCAGCAGTTTCCTGATGCCCGATCTGCCTGATGCCAATCTCATCATGATCTGTACCGGTACCGGGGCCGCACCCATGCGAGCCATGACGGAGCGCTGCCGACGACTGGCCAAAGAGAACAAGTTCAATGGCTCGTTGATGCTGTTCTTTGGTGCACGGACCGAGCGAGAGTTACCTTACTTCGGGCCGCTCATGAACTTGCCATCTGACTTTATCGATGTGAATCTGGCGCTGTCACGTGCACCTGGCCAGCCTAAAAAATATGTTCAAGATGTGCTACGTGAGCGTGCACAGGATGTGCTCAAGTTGCTGAATGACAGCAAGACCTGTATTTACGTCTGCGGGCTAAAAGGCATGGAAGAAGGGGTACTGGCAGCCCTTGAAGACATCGTGAAGCAGGGTGGTGGTCAGTGGCAAGACATGCATGCAGAACTGAAGGCCAAAGGCAGGCTTCACTTTGAGACCTACTGATTCAAGCCATAGGTTTCTGACGTACGGTTAAACCATAAAACGACAGCGCCACAGGGCGCTGTCGTTTTATGCAAAGGCGACGGTCAAACCCGGAAATCAGGCTGCTGACGTACCCAGATCAAACAAACTGGTTGCTTCGACTTCAAGCACTTGTTGATCGTTCTGGTTGAACATACTCCATGTCCAGCGCAAGATGCCCAGATCACTGCGTGTTGAAGAAACACGTACCGAATCGATATGCATTTCAAGCCGCAGCGCATCACCGGGGCGCGTGGGCAACATCCAGCGAACCTTGTCGACCCCGGGGGAGGCAAAACTTTCAGAGTCGTGCAATGCCGCATCAACGGCCATTCGCATGGCCAGACTGCAGGTCAGCCAACCGCTGCCGATGAGACCACCCCAACGCCCGGAGCGCGAGGCCTCGGGGTTGGTATGAAACCACTGGGGGTCATATTTTTGGGCGAAATCGATCATTTCGGCTTCGCTGAGCACAACCGGGGGGTGGTGTATCACCTGCCCGACCCGAAACTCGCTGAACTTCATATCACACTCCCCCCGTGGTAGATGACAAGGTGTCGATCAGAAGAAGGCTTGCAGGCCAGTCTGTGCGCGACCCAGAATCAGGGCGTGAACGTCGTGGGTACCTTCGTAGGTATTGACGACTTCCAGGTTGACCAGATGGCGGGCAACGCCGAATTCGTCGGAGATACCGTTACCACCCAGCATGTCGCGGGCCATACGTGCGATGTCGAGGGACTTGCCGCACGAGTTACGCTTCATGATGGAGGTGATTTCGACGGCGGCAGTGCCTTCGTCTTTCATGCGACCCAAGCGCAGGCAACCTTGCAGTGCCAGCGTGATTTCGGTCTGCATGTCGGCCAGTTTCTTCTGGATGAGCTGGTTCTGTGCCAAGGGGCGACCGAACTGTTTGCGATCAAGTGTGTACTGACGGGCGGTGTGCCAGCAGAATTCAGCGGCACCGAGTGCACCCCAGGCAATACCGAAGCGTGCCGAGTTCAGACAGGTGAAGGGTCCACGCAGACCGGAAACACCAGGCATCATTTGTTCGTCGCTGACTTCAACTTCGTCCATGACGATTTCGCCAGTGATCGATGCACGCAGACCGACTTTGCCATGGATGGCGGGGGCGGTCAGGCCTTTCATGCCTTTCTCAAGGATGAAACCGCGAATCTTGCCGTCAAAGTCGCCGCCAACACACTTGGCCCAAACGACGAATACGTCGGCGATGGGTGAGTTGGTGATCCACATTTTGGCACCGGAAATCTTGTAGCCGTTCGCTGTTTTGACAGCGCGGGTTTCCATACCGGCAGGGTCAGAACCGTGGTTGGGTTCGGTCAGGCCGAAACAACCAATCCATTCGCCGCTGGCCAGTTTGGGCAGGTATTTTTGCTTCTGCTCCTCGGTACCGAATTCGTTGATGGGAACCATGACCAATGAGGATTGAACGCTCATCATGGAACGGTAGCCTGAGTCAACACGCTCGACTTCGCGGGCGATCAGACCGTAGCAAACGTAGTTCAGGCCTGAACCACCGTATTCGGCAGGAATGGTTGCGCCCAGCAGACCCAGTTCGCCCATTTCACGGAAAATGGCGGGATCGGTTTTCTCGTGGCGGAAAGCTTCCAGGACGCGGGGCGCCAGCTTGTCTTGTGCATAAGCGTGGGCCGCGTCGCGGACCATGCGCTCTTCGTCGGTAAGTTGCGAATCCAGCAACAGAGGGTCTTCCCAGTTGAATGAAGGGGCCGATGACATAGGGTGTGCTCCGAGTCGAAAGTTTAGGTTTAAAGTATTCTTGCCGAAAAAATTGCCGTTGGCAAGCACATTACGGCGAATGGCAACAGGTTATGTGAGTTATAGGCACATTGCAATTGATAAAATTGCACAATGTCGTGACAATTGCGCACGTTGACCGGCTGCACGGCCTTGCTAACGATACTGAATCAACACGAAAAGGGGAAGTCATGAGAAAGGGGGTACCGAATCTCGGGGCACTGCAGGCCTTTGAAGCCACAGCGCGCCTGGGTTCCTTCTCTCGTGCAGCTGAAGAACTGTCGTTGACGCATAGTGCGGTGTTTCGTCAGGTCAGTGGTCTGGAAGAACGCCTGGGTGTGGCTTTGTTCACGCGGGTGCGCCGCCGCATCGTATTGACCGATGCCGGAGCAGAATATGCCGGCCGTGTGCGTCACCACCTCGAGCAACTTGAAAAAGACACTTTTGGTGTCATGTCGCGGGCTGCATTGGGGCATAGCCTGCATATTGCGGTCTTGCCGACGCTGGCCACAACCTGGCTGATTCCCCGCCTGCCTTTGCTGAAAGCCAGCCACCCGGATATTGCGGTCAGCCTGTCGGTTCGAACCCTGCCTTTTCAGTTTGCAGACCACCCTTTTGATGCGGCGATCTATCATGCCGAACAGCCATGGCCCGGTACCCAGGGTATCCGCTTGTTTGATGAAGAAGCCATGTTGCCCGTGTGTGTGCCCCGGCTGGTCGAGCAGACTCGCAACAACCCGGAAGGTTTGTCATCGTTGACCCACTTGCATGTCATGTCGCGTCCGCATGCCTGGCGTGACTGGTACCGCACTCAAGGGCTGGCGTATCAGCCCTTAATCGGTGCGGGCCCAAGGTACGAGCTCTTCACCATGGTACTGGCGGCGGTACACGCCGGGCTTGGGGTCGGTTTGATTCCGCGCTTTCTGGCCCGCGAGGCGCTGGCATCAGGCGAGCTGGTGGTGCCTTTTGATGGTGCCTTGCCCATGCGTCAGTCTTATTTTTTCAGTTACCCGGTACAAAGTGCCCGCAATGATGCCCTGACTATTTTCGAGCGCTGGCTGAAAGCCATCGTGGCGGCCCAGCCGGTGCCGGGCCGAACGGATTAACGGAACACAATCGTTCGATTGCCGTTGAGCAAGATTCGATGCTCGACATGGCTGCGTACTGCACGGGCCAGTACCAGAGATTCCACATCGCTACCGACCTGGGTCAGTTGCTGAGCGCTCATGGCATGGTCAACCCGCTCGATGTCTTGTTCGATGATCGGGCCTTCGTCAAGGTCAGAGGTCACATAGTGAGCCGTGGCACCAATAATTTTCACGCCGCGGGCATGGGCCTGATGGTAAGGCCGTGCCCCTTTGAAACTGGGCAGAAAGCTATGGTGAATGTTGATCGCGCGACCCGACAAGGCCTGGCACATCTCGGACGACAGAATCTGCATGTAGCGCGCCAGCACGACCAGATCAATTTTTTCCGTTTCAACCATGGCCAGAATTTGCTTTTCCTGATCGCGTTTGGTTTCAGGTGTGACTGGCAAATGATGAAACGGCACGCCGTAGGCGGCTGCCATGCCCGCGTGGTCGTTATGGTTCGATACGACGCCGACCACTTCAACATTCAGCTGACCGCTATGCGTGCGGAACAACAGGTCATTCAGGCAGTGGCCTTGTTTGCTGGCCAGAATCAGCAGGCGTGACTTGCGCTGCGCATCGTGGAAGGTCGCCTGCATTTCAAATTTTTTCGCAATGCTTTCAAAACGGACGTGCAGGGTGTCAACCGGGTGATACTCGGGTAACTGGAAGTGCACACGCAGAAAAAAGCGATGGGTTTCGGTATCGCCGAATTGCTGTGCATCAAGAATATTGCCCTGCACGTCAAGCAGCCAGCCAGTGACCGCGTGAACAATACCAATGCGATCAGGGCAAGACAGCGTCAGGATGTAGTCATTCATAAGGTAATTTATTATTTTCAGGTTAGGGGGCAAGACGTTGCAGTACCCATTCGTCGTCGGGCTGCCGTTCGAAACACAGGCGGTCGTGCAAACGTGACGGGCGGCCTTGCCAGAATTCGATACGTGCGGGGGTCAGGCGATAGCCACCCCAGTGCTCTGGACGGGGTGGGTTATCGCCCCAACGGGCTGTGTATTCCTGAAAGCGCTGATCCAGTTCGTCGCGTGTGATCGGGCGGCTTTGTGGCGACACCCAGGCACCAATGCGCGATTCAAGCGGGCGGCTGTGATAGTACTCGTCAGATTCTTCTGCCGAGACTTTGCTGACCAGACCTTCAAAGCGAACCTGTCGTTCAAGTTCCGGCCAGAAAAACAGCAATGCGGCGTTGGGTGAGGCAGCCAGTTGCTGGCCTTTGTCGGAATCGTAGTTGGTAAAAAATACCGGCCCTTTGTTATCGAAGCCTTTCAGCAAGACGATGCGGGCTGCCGGTTGACCGTTGGCTACAGTGGCCAGAGTCATGGCATTGGGCTCATTGACCTGGGCTTTCAGGGCCTCGTCAAACCATTGCCTGAACTGATCAAACGGGTTGTTGGCAATGGCACTTTCAAGCAAGACACCTTTGCGGTACTGCTGGCGAATATCGGCAATGGACATGGTTTCTTCAATAAGTAGGGTTATCAGTCGTGTTCAGGTGACGAACCAAAGCATCAAGTTTGTGGTCGTGAATGCCATTGTCTTTGAGCGCCCGATGCGTTTCAACGACATATTCCATGCAGGGGCCGTAGGTGCCGCTGGCTCTGCGCACAATATTAACCAACTGAGGCGTTTCAAGACCGCGGACATACCCGTCTTTGGTTTTGTCCATGGTGAACACCAGCGCACCCACCGGACCTTGATGGGTCTGGCACGTCAGGTGGCGAGGTATATAGGCTCCGCTGGGCATTTCGCGTTTCCAGAGCTCATCAAAAATTTCCGGCACCTGCGAGCCTGACACCCGGTAAACCATACCGCGGCATGAGCCGCCGTTATCAAGACCAAAGACCAGCCCGGGTTGTTCGGGCGTGCCCCGGTTGATACGCGACCATAAACATAAGGCTCGATGATAACCGCGAACCAGCGCAGGACGGCGTTCAACATAGTCAAATTCGGGTCGCCAGACCAGCGAGCCATAACCAAAAATCCAGAGGTCATGGCCTTTTTCCCAATGCTTCAGGTAGTCAAGCATTGAGGCGCGTCGCTCTTCGTCGGTAAGACGTCGGAACGCGTGCGGGCTGGGCATGTCGCCGGGGGGAGAAAAGGGTTGGGCAGGGGTCACGATACTTGCAGAAAACATCATGTGCCGCGGATCGGGCATGCTCTAATAGTAATACGACCTGATTCCCGGATCCATGATCCGTTGACGCAAATGAGTGAACCTGTTGATCTTGAACGACGCTTTGGTGGTTTGGCGCGCCTGTATGGCGACGTTGCTCCGGATATCTTTCGCCGTGCCCATGTTGCGGTGGCAGGCTTGGGCGGTGTGGGCTCCTGGTGTGCCGAGGCGCTGGCGCGTTGCGGCGTTGGTGCGCTGACCCTGATCGATCTGGACCACATTGCCGAGTCGAATGTGAATCGCCAGCTTCACGCCTTGTCGTCGACGCTGGGGCAAGCCAAGGTACAGGCTATGGTGGATCGGGTCACCGGCATCAACCCCGGGTGTCGGGTAGTGGCTGTCGATGACTTTGTTGACCCTGCCAACGTGCAAACGATTTTTCCCGCTGATGTCGATGTCATCATCGACTGCACCGATCAGGTATCGGCCAAGCTGGCCATGATTCTCGAAGCCCGGCACCGGAAGGTTCCGATTATCGTGTGCGGGGGGGCGGGGGGTAAAACAGCAGTGACTGCGCTGAGAGCTTCCGACATTTCGGTAACACAAAACGATGCCTTGTTGTCAAAATTGCGCAATACGCTGCGTCGCCAGCATGGTTATCCACGCGCCGCCGCGGCCGCCGGCAAGGCGCCTCGCCGTGTTCCGAAGATGGGTGTGCGTACGGTGTGGTTTGATCAGCCTGCGGTTTTGCCCGATCTGTGGGCCCAATCGTCAGGGGCTAATGCCCTGACTGGGGTAACAGCTGTCCCGATGGCCGCACTCGGTGGCCTTGTTGTCGCCGCGCCGGGCTCACCGCAGGCGGCAGACATGCCCACAGCCCCACAGGGGCTATCGTGCGCGGGTTACGGGTCATCCGTCATGGTGACGGCGACCATGGGCATGGCCGCCGCTGGTGAGGCTATTCAGTGGCTGCTGCACCGCCGTTTTGCATGAAGGCTTTCAGCACTCGGCCGGTATGAGACCGGTCGGCGTTGGCCATCACGGTTTCCGGGTCGGCCGCGATCACCAGTCGTCCGCCATGCGTGCCGCCTTCCGGCCCCATGTCAACAATCCAGTCAGCTTCGGCAATCACGTCCAGATTGTGCTCAATCACCACCACCGTGTTGCCAGCATCCACTAACCGGTGCAGGACATGCGTCAGTTTTTCAACATCGGCCATGGATAACCCCACGGTGGGTTCGTCCAGTACATAGAGCGTGTGCGGCACGCTGGAGGCCCGACCCGTTGTAATGATGCCGTCGGTCAGGCGCGCCTTGGTCAGTTCAGTCACCAGTTTGATACGCTGGGCTTCACCCCCTGACAAAGTCGGCGAAGGTTGACCCAGGGTCAGGTAGCCAAGGCCGACATCCTGCATCAGTTTCAGGGCGCGCAGGATTTTCGGATGCGCGGCAAAATGCTCGATGGCGTCATCCACGTCCATCTTCAACAAGTCACCGGCGCTCAGTTCCTGCCATTTCACATCCAGTGTGTCGCGGTTGAAGCGTTCGCCGTTACAGGCATCGCACGGCACTTTGACATCAGGCAGGAAGCTCATTTCGATGGTGCGCATGCCCTGGCCTTCGCAAATCGGGCAACGGCCGTCACCGGTGTTGAAAGAAAAACGTGCTGAACTCCAGCCTCGCAGGCGGGCGTCGCGGGTGTTGGCAAACAGCTTGCGGATGTCATCCCAGAAACCGACATAGGTTGCCGGACATGAGCGTGGTGTTTTACCGATGGGGGTTTGGTCTACTTCAAGAACCCGATCAATCTGCTCAAAGCCCGTAATGCCGACGCAGCCTTGCCACTGCGGGGTCTCTTTTTTACCCACGGCCTGCGCCAGGTTATCGAGCAAGACATCGCGCGCCAGGGTTGATTTTCCCGAGCCTGAAACCCCCGTGACTATGGTCAGGCGACCGATCGGGATATCGACGTCAACGTTGTGCAGATTATGCAAATGCGCCCCTTTCAGGCGAATCCAGTGTTCATGACTGGCGACATTGCGGCGCGGCTGGATAGGATGCCTGAGCGGGTGTTTCAGATAGCGCCCGGTCAACGATTGCGGGTCGTTCATCAGGTCGTTGACCGTGCCCTGGGCAACCACCCGACCGCCGCGAACGCCGGCGCCTGGCCCCATGTCAATCACGTGGGCCGCCCGTCGGATAGTGTCTTCATCGTGTTCAACCACCACCAGGGTATTGCCATTGCCTTCAAGTTTGCTTAAGGCGTTAAGCAGAATCTCGTTGTCGCGCGGGTGCAGACCGATGGTGGGCTCGTCCAGTACGTAGCAGACCCCTTGCAGGTTGGACCCCAATTGTGCCGCCAGACGAATACGCTGGGCTTCACCGCCGGAAAGTGTCGGTGCAGAGCGGTCGAGGGCCAGATACCCCAGGCCGACCTCTTCCATGAAGTTCAGTCGCTCTTTGATTTCGGTCAGAATGTCGCGTGCAATTTCGGCTTCACGGTCACGGCTGACCAGTCCGTTGAAGAAAGTTTGCGCTTCGCTGACCGATTGTGCTGTCAGTTGCGTGATGGACTTGTCGCGCCAGCGGAATGCCCGGGCCATCGGGTTAAGTCGTTCACCGTTGCAGGCTATGCAAGGTTTAGCTTCACCCTCGTATGAAACATTCCAGGCCGATTCTTCGCCAGTCTGGCTTTCGTCAAAGCCTTGCAGGTGCAGTCCGGTACCGTAGCAGCTGGTACACCAGCCGTGCTTGGAGTTGTACGAAAACATGCGCGGGTCGGGCTCAGGGAAGCTGGTTCCGCAGCACGGGCAGGCCCGCTTTACCGAGAAGTGGGTTTGTTGCGCCTGGCTGAAGAGCTGGCTGATATGACGTTCGCTGGCCTGGGGTTGCAAGGTCAAGGGGCTCAGGACACTGAGGCTGCCGTGTCCGAATTCCAATGCGCTGCGCAGGGCCTGCCGTAAGGCGTTTTCGTTGGCCGGGTCGACCACCAGATCAGCCACCGGCAACTCGAGGGTATGTTCTTTGTAGCGGTCCAGACGTGGCCATGGGTTCACGGGGGTAAATTCGCCGTCAACCCGCAAGTGCGTGTAGCCCTTGGCCGCTGCCCGTTTGGCCAGATCGGTGTAGTAGCCTTTGCGCGCCGTGACCAGCGGCGCAAGAATGCCGATATGTTGCCCTTTGCAGTCACGCAGTACTTGCGCGGCAATTTGATCAGCCGTTTGTGACTGCACCGGCACATGGCACTCCGGGCACATCTGCGTACCCAGCTTTACATACAGCAGTCGCAGGAAGTGATGGATTTCCGTCATGGTAGCCACCGTTGACTTGCGACCGCCACGACTGGTGCGCTGTTCAATGGCTACCGTGGGCGGGATGCCGTAAATCGCGTCAACATCCGGCTTGCCGGCCGGCTGCACAATGGCGCGGGCATAGGCATTCAATGATTCCAGATAGCGACGCTGGCCTTCGTTGAACAGAATGTCGAAGGCCAGCGTTGATTTGCCTGACCCGGATACGCCGGTAATCACGGTGAACGTGTCGCGTGGGATCTGGACATTGACCCCTTTCAGGTTGTGCTCGCGGGCATTCAGGATGTCGATGGTATGTGCGGCCTGACGACCATAGTGGCGGGCAGGCTCTGCGAGGGTCAGGGCTGACGTCGTAGCCCCCTGTGTGCTGTCGCCCTGAGTACGAGTTGCAGCGGCACCAGCGCCGTCGTTGTCATAAACAACGGCTTGCGGCGCGCCTGCACCAATAATCGATTGTTCGTACTCGGCAAGCGCTTTGCCTGTATGGGATGCCGGATGGGTCATCAGGTCCGCAGGGCTGCAGGCGGCAACCACCTGGCCACCGGCATCGCCGCCTTCAGGCCCCAGTTCAATCACCCAGTCAGCCGCGCGGATAACATCAAGGTTGTGCTCAATGATCAATAACGAGTGGCCCGCGGCCAACAGCTTGCGAAACGCACGCATCAGTCGCGCCACGTCGTCAAAGTGCAGCCCGCTGGTGGGTTCATCAAACAGGAACAGGCTGCCTTTTTTGGCAACGCGCGCCGACGAGATGCCGCTGCGCGAAGCCTCGGCCAGGTGACCGGCCAGTTTGAGTCGTTGGGCTTCGCCACCCGACAGGGTGGGGACGGGTTGGCCCAGCTTGACGTATTCCAGTCCGACATCGGCGAGTGGGGCCAGACCCCATTGCACGTCACGCAGTCCGGCGAAAAAGTCCACGGCCTCGCGCACCGTCATCTCGAGCACTTCGTCGATGGAGGCGGTGCGCCCGAGGTGTTCGATACGGACTTCAAGAATTTCAGGGCGGAAGCGTTTGCCGTCACAGTCGGGGCAGCGCAGGTAAACGTCGGACAGGAACTGCATTTCGACGTGCTCAAAGCCGGTACCGCCGCAGGTTGGACAACGCCCGTCGCCACTGTTGAAACTGAAAGTGCCGGGTGTATAGCCGCGTTCTTTTGACAGGTCTGCCTGCGCAAACAGCTTGCGTATGGCATCAAATGCACCCACATAACTGGCCGGGTTGGAGCGGGCGGTTTTGCCGATGGGCGTCTGGTCGACCATGACGACGTCAGCAATTTGCTCGGTACCCAGCAGCAGGTCAAATTCGCCAGGGGCCTCGGTGGGCTTGCCTTGCTTCTTAAGCAGTGCGGGGTACAGCACGTCCTGGATCAGGGTAGATTTCCCCGACCCTGATACACCGCTGATACATACCAGTCGCCCCAATGGAATTGAGACCGACACGTTTTTGAGATTGTTGGCCCGTACGCCTTCAAGCAACAGTTTCGGGGTCGATGGCTGCACGGCCAGGGGGCGCGGTGCCTCGACGCGCAGGCGATTACCCAGGTAGCGACCTGTCAGGGTGTCGGCCTGTCGGAGTTGTTGTGGCGTGCCGTCAAAGGTGATGTATCCACCGCGTTCGCCCGGGCCGGGGCCGATGTCCAGAATACGGTCTGCCGCCACCATGACTTGCGGGTCGTGTTCTACCACGACCAGGGTGTTGCCGTTGTTACGCAAACGATGCATGACTTCAACAATGCGGTGCATGTCACGAGGATGGAGCCCGATTGAGGGCTCATCCAGCACAAACAGGGTGTTGACCAGCGACGTCCCCAACGCAGTGGTCAGGTTGATGCGTTGAACCTCGCCGCCCGACAAGGTGCGGCTTTGACGGTCAAGCGACAGATAGCCCAACCCGACATCACATAAAAAATCCAGTCGGGTGCGAACTTCAGTCATGACCAGATCAAGCGCGGCATCCATGGCATCGCCAAAACTGAGCTGGCGGAAAAACTCGCGAACCTGACTGACAGGCAGTCTCATCAAATCGTGCAGCCCCAGCCCTGGCAGTGCATTCAACAGTGCGTCATCCCACTGGGCATGCACGGGTCTAAAGCGTGGGTAAAGGGGCTGGACCGGAACCTGCGAACTACCCAGTCGCCACAGCGTGGCATCGGGTTTAAGCCGGGCACCGCCGCAGGTGGGGCAGGGGGTGTAGCTGCGGTATTTTGATAGCAAGACACGCACATGCATCTTGTAGGCTTTGGTTTCCAGCCAGTCAAAGAAGCGTTGGGCACCGTACCACTGGGTTTTCCAGGCCTGTGGGCCACCGCGCCAGTTCGGGTCGCCGTGGATGACCCATTGACGCTCTTCCGCCGTTAACCCTTTCCAGGGCGCGTCGAGCCGTATGCCTGCTGTTCTGGCGTAGTGCTCCATTTCGCTTTGGCATTCTTTGTAGCTGGCGGTTTGCCAGGGTTTGATGGCCCCATCGCGCAGTGTTTTGTTTTCATCGGGGACAACCAGACCGTAGTCAATTCCCATGACGCGGCCGAAGCCTCGGCAGGCTTCGCAGGCCCCCAGAGGAGAGTTGAATGAGAATGTGCTTGGCAGTGGGCGCGCGTAGTCAATGTTGCATTGGGCGCAGTGTAAGCGGTTACTGAATCGCCATGCGGTTTCTGGGCCATCGGCGCTTTCAGAGGCATAGACAGTGAGATGGCCATCGCCTTGTTTGAACGCGGTTTCAAGCGCTTCGCCCAAGCGGCCAGGCTCGACGCTGCTGAAGCGGAACCTGTCCTGAATGACATGCAGGACCCGACGTGACACGGGGGATGATGTTTTGGCGGCGCTACGGCTTTTACTTTTTGAGCCCGCGCTGCTGCTATTACCCGATTCAGTGACAGTCTCTTCGTGGTGAATCCGGGTATAGCCTTGCTGGTCAAGAAATCCGCGTATTTCGTCTTCGGTAAAGTTGGCCGGAATGCTAATAGGGAAGGTGACGACCAGTCTGGGGTCGGTTTCGCGGGTGCGTTCGGCCAGTGTCTGGCGCACACTGTGGGCGTCGTCTTGCATGACCCGTTGTCCGCAACACCGGCAATACAAACGCCCCATGCGGGCAAACAAAAGTTTCAGGTGGTCGTTCAGTTCGGTCATGGTGCCGACGGTACTGCGTGAATTGCGTACCGGGTTCACCTGATCGATGGCGATGGCCGGCAAAATCCCTTCAATGCGGTCGACCTGGGGTTTGTCCATGCGGTCAAGGAATTGACGGGCATACGGCGAAAACGTTTCGACATAGCGGCGTTGCCCTTCAGCATACAGGGTGTCAAAGGCTAAAGAGCTTTTGCCCGAACCCGAAACCCCCGTAATGACCAGCAATTCGCCGGTATTGATGGTGACATCCAGATTTTTGAGGTTGTTCTGGCGGGCGCCAAAGAGACGAATCGAGGAGCTCATGGGGTAAACCGTAGAAGAAAATTTGAGGCTGTTACCGAGTTTACGGTAGAATGATGGGTTAATTACAGTTCAAGACCCGCTTTTAATAGGAATTCATCA
>CAYTSJ010000004.1:0-20385 GCA_964440385.1 uncultured Pusillimonas sp.
GATGCGAGCCAATGTCGGCCGCATTCAGCGGGCTGGGTACAAACGTTCCCCATGCTTCCACAATGGGATCAGCCTTGGCTTTGGGGTTAATGGGGCTTTCGAAAGTGCCATTCGTATAGGCGGTTTGTACTTCTTGTGACGACAGCCATTCGAGCAGTTTGCGCGCACCTTCGGGATTCTTGGCGTGCGCCGTGACGCCTCCGCCCGAGAGGTTGACGTGAGTACCACCCTCGTTGGCACCCTGGTTGGCCCAGAAAAGTTTCACCTTCTGGTTGAAGTCGGGCTCTTTAGACAGAATACGACCATAGTAGTAGGTGTTTGAGATACCCACTTCGCACTGACCGGCCGCAATCGCCTTGAGCAGGCTGGCGTCGTTGGTGAATACATCGGTGGCGAGGTTGTCGACCCAGCCGCGGACGATTTCCTCGGCTTTCGCCTCGCCGTGCTTGGCGATCATCATGGCCGTCAGCGACTGTGTGTAGGTCTGTTTGCTGGTACGCAGGCAGAGCTTGCCCTTCCACTTTGGTAGCGCTAAATCTTCGTACGTGGAAAGATTCTTTGGATCGACTTTGCCCTGAGCGTAGAAGATCGTACGTTCACGCTGCGAAAGGCCCCACCACCGACTACTGGGGTCGCGGAAGTTGGCCGGGACGTTGGCGTCAAGAACCGGTGAGCTGACCTTGCGCAGCAGGCCGCGTTCGGCAGCATTCCACAGATTACCCATGTCTACGGTAATCAGGACGTCTGCCGGGGAACTGGCACCCTCGGCGGCCAGGCGTTCGGTCAGCGATCCGCCTCGATCGGTCATCAGGTTGATCTGGACACCGGTCTCTTGTGTGTAGCGGTCCAGTGTTGGTTTGAGCAACTGCTCGATACGTGAGGAGTAAACCGTAACGGCTTGCGGAGCAGCCTGTGCCAGCGCTTGTGTGCTGGTGGCCGCCAATGACAGGTACAGGGCGACATGCATGATGCCTTTGGGGTTCATAACAAAATGTCCTTACGAAAGTGGGTGTGATAAGAAATAGACGTTTGCGGTCATTTCGAAAGCAGGCACGTTATTATAGATCGTAATGAGACAAATTCGCATTTGCAAATAGATTTTGTAGTTGGCGTTGGTTCTTGAGGCGTTGTTCTTTTCTATGAGAAAACTGGAGATTGTCATAGCAAAAAAGCGATAGACATAAACTATCGACCCTATAACATTATATATTTTCATATTATATTGATTTATATTTCATTGGTACCTAAAATGAATCTGTCAAACACATCGCTCTATCGATGAACGCTTAAAAGGGCACACAATGAATTTTTGGGATCAACAATTTGCATCGGACGAGTTCAAATACGGCAAACAGCCGAATGCCTTCCTGGTTGAGCAGGCGGGCCTGATTGCACCGGGTGCCGACATTCTGATTCCGGGTGATGGTGAAGGGCGCAACAGCGTGTGGCTCGCGCGTCAAGGGCATCGGGTACTGGCCGTTGATGCCTCTGAGGTCGGCCTTGCAAAAGCCAGGAAACTGGCCAAGGACTGCGAGGTGACCATTGAAACCGAACATGCGGACTTGCAATATTGGGTACCATCGAAACCCTATGATGCCGTCATCCTTACCTATGTTCATTTACCTGCGCAGTGTCGCAAGGCCATTCATCAGAATGTGGCACGCGCATTGCGTCCTGGTGGAATCCTTATGCTTGAAGCGTTTACCCCCGATCAGCTTGCCAAAACCAGCGGCGGGCCCAAAAATCCTGAATTACTGTATTCACTCGATCTCATACGAGACGATTTCAGCGGCATTTTGCAAGAAACTTATGGTGCAGAGTGCGAAATTAACCTGGACGAAGGTCTGGGTCACCAAGGGCCCGCGTGTGTAATCCGTTATATTGGCCACCGCGCCTGAGCTTGTTTATTCTTGGTTTAATAACCATTGATTCGATCCACTATAAAGGAGTCACACCATGTCATTGCGTATCAACGATATCGCCCCCAACTTCACTACCGACTCAACCGCCGGTACCCTGACCTTGCATGACTGGATGGGTGACAGCTACGCCATTCTGTTCTCGCACCCCAAAGACTTCACACCGGTTTGCACCACCGAGTTTGGTGCCGTGTCACGCCTTGCGGGCGAATTTGCCAAGCGAAACACAAAGGTCATGGGCGTTTCTGTTGATGCCGTTGAAGAGCACCACAAATGGAAACGTGACATCGAGGCGTTTTCAGGAGCGCCGGCCGATTTCCCGATCATTGACGACACCTCGTTGCAAGTCGCGAAGCTGTACAACATGCTTCCCGCCGACGCTTATTTGCCCGACGGCCGTACCCCTGCAAACACCGCTACCGTCCGCACTGTGTTCATTATTGGCCCCGATAAAAAAATCCGTCTCACAATGTCCTACCCGATGTCGGTAGGCCGCAATTTTGCCGAAATCCTGCGCGCTCTTGATGCGATTCAGGCCACCGATGGTGTGCCTCTGGCAACACCGGCCGACTGGGTTCCTGGCCAAGACGTCATCGTGGCGCTGAGCCTTAACGATGAGCAAGCCAAAGAGAAATTTGGTGCTATTGACATCAAACTGCCTTACCTGCGCTTTACCAAGGCACCGGCAAAATAAGCTGTTAACTCTATCGGGTTTCGACAGCCCTGCTGGTTAGAAAAACGGCCGCTCTTTGGGTGGCCGTTTTCTTTTACAAGCAAGGAAGACGGCATGGTTGCTCGTGACAGGGTGCTTAAGGTTCAGTTCAGGTTGAGGGCAGATAATTCATGCATCACATTCTTGAACATCAAAAAGGAGTTATCCATCATGAAGAAATTATCGGTCTCTGCCCGTAAAGCATTCATCTCTCTCGGCGTTCTGCCTCTTTTTTTTGGGTTGACCAGTGGTGCGCAAGCCCAATTCACGGGACCAGGTGCATTGCCTGAGAAAACATCTTTGGCTGAGGTGCTTGCCAACCCGGTTGATGACCAGCGAGTGAAACTACGCGGTCACCTGGTCAAGCAATTGTCGAGTGACAAGTATTTGTTTAGCGATGGCACCCAAGAGATCCGCGTCGAAATCGATGCCAAGGATATGCCTTCACAATCTTTTGGCCCCGACATGACACTGCTTATTGAGGGTGAGGTTGAAAAAGACTTCCTGGAGTCTCCCGAGATTGATGTAGATCGAGTCACGATTGTGCGGTGAGACCTGCATCAAAGCGGGGGCTGGGTGCTCGCGGATATTTTTGCTGTCCGGGCGGGTTTATCTGGTATCGTTATCGAAAGTAATGCGAGTTACACGATATTACACAGGCATCATGTCCGAAAATCTGCCACAAGCGCCGCTAACCTCAACCTTTGCGACATTGGTTTCTTTGAAATCGCTGTGGGGCGGTGCGTTGCGGGATACCATTTCCAGCCAGGGCCACTCGCGAGACTTTGCGTATGCACGTATCGACTATCTACGTAGTCGCGTGTTTGTGGTGGGCATAATCTTTCTTTTGCTAACCCCGTTCTGGGCAATCATCGATGCGATGATGTTGCCAGACGACACCAGGTCTTATGTGATGGCAGGCCGTATTGCAATGGTGCTGGGTTTGGTTTTGGCTACACTGATGGCCTGGCGCAGTACGGGAAAGATTTGCCTGGCGAAACTCTCCGCAAGCGTATTGTTTGGCGTGCCTGCTGCGTTTTATGTTTTTGTATTGGCCGGTCTGCCGGCGCAGTGGTCAGGCAGCCTGGTCGGTTATAGCTTTATCCCTTTTATGCTGATGGTCATGCTCAGCATTTTCCCTTTTACGCTGATTGAATCCGCTGCCTTGGGCGTGGTGTTGCTGGCGGTTGAGTGCTACGCCTGTACCGCGAAGCCACGCATGATCCATTAACAGGCCTGCTGAACCGGGGGGCGCTGATTCAAAGTCTGGCGCAGGTACGGCGTGCAAACCCTGAGCAGCCCATGTCTTTGTTGATGATGGATCTTGATTACTTCAAGCGGATCAACGATCAGTATGGGCATTCTGTCGGCGACATGGTCTTGCGCCAGTTTGCGCAACTCTTGCGTCAAACCGTGGGGCGTGTCGATCTGGTGGCCCGGTATGGCGGTGAAGAGTTTGTGGCCGTACTGACGAATCACTCTAAAGAAAAAGCGATTGCTCTGGCAGAAGACTTGCGCAAACGCGTGGAAACAACGTCCGTGACGAGTCATGACGGTGAGCAACTGAACTTCACCGTCAGTATTGGTGTCGCGACCCTGCATGCGGATGAAGCTTTTGACAGTGCTGCGCGACGTGCAGACGACCGGTTGTATGAAGCCAAGAAAACGTCAAGAAACTGTGTGGTGGGGGTTTGATAGGGTGCGCCTGGCGCAAGTGGGTTGTTGGGGCGCGGGTGTCGTCAGGTGGTGCAGGGGCCAGGTTCAGTGAATACTCAACCTGGCCCGTGTGAACAGCAGACCAATTAACGGGCCCAGATCATGCCAATCAGCAGGTAGCACAGGCAAGTAATTACAAATACGCTAGCGATATTCAGCGCAAAGCCAGCTTTGATCATGGACTGAATCTGCATGTGCCCGGTACCGAATACGATGGCATTTGGGGGCGTTGCAACCGGCATCATGAAGGCGCAGCTTGCCGCAATGGCAGCGGGGATCGCGAGCATTTCCGGGGGTATGCCTTGTGCTACAGCCAGCGCCCCCAGAAGTGGCAGGAATGTTGCGGCCGTGGCGGTGTTGGACGTGACTTCGGTCAGTGCAAGGATGACGGCCGTGACAACCACGACCATGAGCAGGCCGGGTAATGTGGCAACCCAGTCCATGTTTTCGGCGATCCATTTTGCGAGCTCTGAGCTACCGATTACGCCCGACAAGGCCAGGCCGCCACCAAATAAAAGCAATACGCCCCACGGTAGTTTGCCGGCAGTGTCCCAGTCAATCAGAAACGTGCGTTTGCCCAGGTCGACCGGAATTGAAAACAACAGCAGGGCGGCACCGATAGCGATACTGGTATCGTTGAGACCGGGGATATATTCTGCGAGCATCGGTCGGAAAATCCATGCCAGTGCAGCGAGCACGAATATGACAGCCACCCCTTTTTCACCGCGACTCATCGGGCCGAGTGTATCGAGTGCATGCTGAACGACAGCGTGACTGTCAGAGGCGTTGAGCTTGAAGTCTTTGCGTGTTAGCCACCACCATGTGAATGCCATGAGGACTACGGCAACAGGCACGCCAAGCAACATCCATTCGCCAAAACCGATCTCGATACCGTAGGTCTTGCTTAAAAAAGCGGCCAAAAAGGCGTTGGGTGGTGTGCCAATAAGTGTGGCAATACCGCCGATACTCGAAGCATAGGCAATAGCCAGCAGCATGGCGGTCATGAACCGGCTGTTTTCTTGTTCCGAAGTTGAGTTTGCTGTCAGCATGTCGGCGACCGACATGCCGATGGGGAGCATCATGATGGCGGTCGCGGTATTGCTCACCCACATACTGAGGAAACCGGTGGCGATCATGATGCCGGCAATTTGCAGACGAGGTTTGCTACCCATGACTAACAGGATGTTCAGCGCAATGCGGCGGTGCAGGTTCCAGCGTTGCATGGCCAGCCCGATAACAAACCCCCCCAAGAAAAGGAAGATGACCGGATTTGCGTAAGGTGCTGTAGCGCTGGCCAGGGTGCCAATATCAAGCACCGGGATCAGGAGGATGGGTAACAGTGACGTGGCTGGAATGGGTATGGCTTCAGTGGCCCACCACACGGCCATCAGCAGGGTCAGGCCCGTGGCCGACCAGGCTGCTTCGGACATGCCACCGGGGGGGGCGGTGAAGACGCACATCAGCATCAGTAACGGCCCGAGAATCAAACCGATGATTGAGGCCTTGCTGGCTGGTGGGGTTGCAATTTTAGATGGCATGTTGAGTGGGCCGGATTGGATTTAAAAACTAGACGGAATCCGATGTGGATGCCGCTTGCTTGCGTAACGCGAACTTCTGGATTTTACCGGTGCTGGTTTTAGGCAGTTCACTGAATATGACATGCCGAGGCACCTTGAAACCGGCCAGATGCGCTTTGCAGTGGGCAATGATGTCTTCTTTGCTGACAGTGACGTTGGGTTTTATTTCCAGAAAGGCGCAGGGTGTTTCACCCCACTTCTCGTCGGGTGCCGCGACCACGGCAGCTGCCAGCACGGCAGGGTGACGGTAGAGCACGTCTTCGACTTCAATCGAGGAAATGTTCTCGCCCCCCGAGATGATGATGTCTTTGCTGCGGTCTTTGATTTTGATGTAACCGTCGGGGTATTGCACGGCCAGGTCACCCGAGTGGAACCAGCCGCCTCGAAAGGCCTCGGCGGTGGCTTTGGGGTCTTTCAGATAGCCTTTCATGGTGATGTTGCCGCGAAACATGATTTCGCCCATGGTTTCGCCATCCATGGGTACCGGCTGCATGGTGTTGGGGTCGAGCACCCGGACGTCACTTTGCAGGTGGTAGCGCACCCCCTGGCGTGAGTTCAGGCGGGCACGTTCGCCAATATCAAGACTATTCCAGGCTTCGTGTTTCGCGCAGACGGCAGCAGGGCCATACACTTCGGTAAGACCATAAACGTGTGTCAGGTCAAAGCCCATTTCTTCCATGCCTTCGATCATGGCGGCGGGTGGCGCAGCCCCTGCCACCATGGCTTTAACGCCAGGTTTGATGCCGTGTTTCAGTTCGGCTGGCGCGTTGACCAGCATGGCGTGCACGATGGGGGCGCCGCAATAGTGGCTCACGTTGTGTTCACGGATGGCGTCAAAGATGGCTTTGGCATCGACTTTGCGCAAACAGATGTTGACGGCAGCGCGGGCGGCGAGTGTCCAGGGGAAGCACCACCCATTGCAGTGGGACATGGGCAGGGTCCACAGATAGACGCTGTGCTTGGGCATGTCCCATTCAAGGATGGCGCTGATGGCGTTGAAGGCTGCGCCGCGGTGGTGATAAACGACGCCCTTAGGCCTTCCGGTCGTGCCGCTGGTGTAGTTCAGGGCGATGGCATCCCATTCGTCGTCAGGGTAGTCCCATGGGAAGTCAGGGCTGCCCTGGCTGATAAACGCTTCGTAGCTGATACTGCCCGGGTGCAACGGGGTGGCCGGGTACAGTTCGTCTTCGGTTTGTATGAGCAGAATGGGGTGGGTAAGTGCGCGTAACTTCAGGGCTTCGGTGGCGACGTGCAGGAACTCGGGGTCAACAATGAGAGCGCGCGCTTCACCGTGATCAAGCATGTAGGCGATGGAGTCGGGGTCGAGGCGTGTATTCAGGGCATTCAGTACCGCGCCGGCCATGGGGATGCCGAAGTGGGCTTCGACCATGGGGGGCGTGTTGGGCAACATGACGGCCACGGTATCTTGTTTGCCTATGCCTGCGGCTTTCAATGCACTGGCAAGCTGGCGGCAACGCGAGTAGGTCTGGCCCCAGGTCTGACGCAGACTGCCATGCACAATGGCCAATTGGTCTGGATAAACGCTGGCCGTTCGCTCTATGAAGCTGAGCGGACTGAACGCATCAAAATTTGCCGCATTGCGGTCAAGGTGTTGACTGAATATGCTCATCGGACTACTGCCTCCTTTTGTATTCACTGCAAGATGTGAAAAACGGGTGCCAGAAATCTTGTGATTACCGAGTTTTTGGGTGCAGTTGGCGCAGCCCCGGCGTGGGGAGAGTTCGTTAAAACCCGTCAGACCCATGCATTGCCCAGATGCGGGCATATTCAGGTCATTGGTTTTGAGTGTAGCGCTATCTGAAGCGACTGGGTGCTCTATTCGATACACTGCGTCTAATTGTCGGAGACCCCATGTCAAATTCACGATCAAGTACGTTGCCCCCGGCGTTGGCTGCGTGGCTGGAAAATATTAATGCACGGGTTGCCCAGGCGAAAGCCCAGGGTTTTCAACAGACCCCCCAGACGGCTCGACAGACGTCGGCGGCGGTGACGCAAATGTTTTGTGGCAAAGGGCCCGAACTGTCCCATGTCAGTGATGTCAGGTTGGCCGAGTGCGCGGACATCCCGTTACGGCTTTATGACCCCGGCACGGGGGCCGGGCAGCCCTTGCTGGTTTATCTGCATGGGGGCGGGCACATGTCGGGAAGCATCGAGGTTTATGACCCTATCGTGCGGCATCTGGCACTGCAGACGGGGTGCTGTGTGCTTTCGGTTGATTATCGTCTTGCTCCTGAGCACCCGTATCCGTTGGGTCTGGAAGATTGTCTGGCCGTGGTTCGGGCATTGTCGAGCGGGTCTGAGCCGTTTGGCAGTCGGTGTGGTGCCGGCCTCATTCTGGTCGGCGATTCTGGCGGCGGTGCATTGGCGGCAACGATAGCAGCTCGCGCCGCGGCAGACACAACACTGGCTATCCAGGGGCAGGTCCTTATTTACCCCAGTCTTGATTACACGATGAGCCAGCCTTCGGTTCAAACGATCGGTCGTGGCGGTTACTTGCTGGAAGAAGATCGTATCGCCTGGTACTTTGACAACTACTTTCAGCATGGTGAGAACCGTAAAGCAGCGTCACCGTTGTTCATGCCAGTGGCTGGTTTAGCGCCAACCTTGATTTTCACGGGTGGGTTTTGCCCGTTACGCGATGAGGGGTATGTTTATGCTGATCTGCTTCAACAGGCCGGGGTAGCGTGTCAGCACGAAAACTACCCAGACATGATTCATGCGTGGCTGAATCTTCACAGCCTCGTCCCCGAGGCGTGTGAACGTACGTATGCCACGATGGCACAGTGGTTGCGACGGTTTTGATCTGGCGGGCCGGTTTGCATAAGCTTTGATGAAATAATATGGGCTGTTCTGCCTCAAGGCGGGGTCCTCTGCGAGAAAAACATGCTCAATAATCTCAAGCTACTTCAAAAGTTCATCATTCTCGGGCTTGTAGCCTTGTTCATGACGGCCTTGCCCACGGCGTTATACGTTCAAAAGGCCTTGTCAGAAATCAGTATTTCCCGCGCTGAGTCGGATGCTATGGCACCATTGATGGCTGTGCAGAAGGTGATTCAGTACGCGCAGCAGCACCGGGGGCTGTCGTCGGGGATGCTGTCGGGTAATGCCGCGATGCGCGACCGTCGGCCGGCGGTTAAAGACAATGTAAATACCGCTATTTCGAAAGTAGATGCTGCTTTGGCAGGGGTTCAAGCGCCCGACGCATTGATGGCGCAATGGACTCAGCAAAAGCAGCGTTGGCAGGCCCTTGAATCCAAGGTTGCCGCCGGCGAGTTCACGGCAGCGCAGAGTACGGCACAACATACCGCATGGATCAAAACCTTGTTCCAGCTAAACGTCATCATGCTTGACGAGTTTGGCCTGGCCCGTGATCACGAGTTGGAGAATGCGTTATTGATCAGGGCGACCTTTGTTGAAGCCCCATGGCTGACAGAAAAACTGGGCATTATGCGGGCCATGGGTAGCGGCTTCCTGACGCAAAAGAATTTACCTGCGCAAAGCAAAGGGACGTTGATCGGGCTGCGTGATAGCGCCAATGACTTCTTGAATGAAATGACAGGGGACGTGGTGCGTGCCGGACGTATTGATGGTGCCTTAAAGGCCGCATTAGAAAGTAAGGCACAGTCCGTAGGCAGCATGGTTGGCAAAACGATTGCACTGGCCGACCAGCAACTGATCAATGCCGAAACGCTGAGCTATTCGCCCACTGAATATTTCGACGATTTCACCCGTTCCATTGATGCAGTCTACACGTTCAGTGGTGAAGCGATGGCGGTACTGCAAACAGCGCTTGAAGACAGGGTCGATGCGCTGTCTACCCGGCTTTACCTGGTGCTTGCCTTTCTGGTGGCAGGGTTGATACTGGCGATTTTCCTGGCGGCGCTATTTGTACGTAGTATTACCGTGCCGCTGGGTAAGGCCATTGAGATGGCCCAGTCGGTAGCCCAGGGTGACCTGACGCAGCGTATACCGGAACACGGCACCAACGAAATTGGTCGTCTCATCGATGCCCTGCATAAAATGCAAGAGAACCTGAAGCAGTTGGTGCAGACCGTGCGCGCCGATGCTGACGGCGTTGCTACGGCCAGTACACAAATTGCACAGGGTAATAACGACCTTGCGTCACGTACCGAGCAATCTGCCAGTGCCTTGGTTGAGACTTCGGCGGCCATGGCTCAATTGAACAGCCATGTGCAAGACAATGCCCAACATGCCCGCGAGGCCGATGCGTTGGCGCATCAGGCGCGTGAGGTTGCTGTACGAGGTGGCCAGGTGGTGTCAACCGTGGTTCAAACCATGCGTGATATCAATGCGTCTTCGGCCAAAATCGCTGACATTATTGGCCTGATTGACAGCATTGCTTTCCAAACCAATATCCTGGCGTTGAACGCGGCCGTTGAAGCGGCGCGTGCCGGTGAGCAGGGTAAAGGCTTTGCGGTCGTGGCCTCTGAAGTCCGTAGTTTGGCTGCACGTTCTGCTGAAGCGGCTAAAGAAATTAGTGGTCTGATTAACGACAGCGTGACGCGTATGCATCAAGGTACTGAGCTGGCCGATGAGGCCGGGCATACGATGGAAGATGTTGTCGAAGCCATCAAGCGAGTCACACAGATCATGAGTGACATTAGTGTCGCCAGCGCAGCGCAAAGTACCAGCGTGAATGAGGTGGGTCTGGCCGTGACCCAGCTTGAAGAAGGAACGCAACAGAATGCTGCTTTGGTTGAGGAAGCTGCGGCAGCGGCTCGTGCCCTGAACCATGAGGCCGAACGATTGGTGCTGGCGGTTTCGGTGTTCAAGACCTAGTGGCGAGCAAGCATGATTTGACCCGCAATGCCTGATCGGTAGCGCAGAGAACTCGACTATATTATCCAGATATTGAGTCCGGTAAATGATGGGGGCAAAAATGTTCAAGCGGTTTTATACAGTTGTTCTGGCGTGCTGCCTTGCTGGTTTTGCCGGGGTGGCCAGTGCGCTGACCGTGGGTGATATGGCCCCCGATTTCCGTTTGCCCGGTGCAGATGGCAAGACTTACCAGCTGTCTGACTATCGTGGCAAGCAGGCTGTCGTGGTAGCGTGGTTTCCCATGGCCAACACCTATGGTTGCACCATTGAATGCAAGTCGTTAGCTGAAAATGGCGACAAGATCCGTCAGTTTGATGTGACGTATTTCATGGCCAGTGTCGACCCGCTAGCCGACAACAAAGACTTCGCAGAACAGACCAATGCCGATTTCCCGTTGCTTAGCGATGAAGATAAATCTGTTGCCAAGGCTTGGGGTGTATTAAGCATGCTCGGGGTCGCCAAGCGCCACACGTTTTATGTGGGTAAAGATGGCCGGATCCTGAAGATCGACACCAACGTCAACCCTGAAACTTCAGCGGAAGATATGGTTCGTTATCTGGGCGAACTGGGTGTTGCGCGGGCCGCGGGGGCGGCGGGCTAGTTTCCCGCCGCACTGTCGCTACGCTGTTCAGCAGGCGACTACAGTATCCCTCCAACAGCCGCACACAGTATTACCACAATAACGGGTGATACTTTGCCGTAAACCAGTAACCCGAAAGCCAGCAGTGCCAGCGCAAAGTCGTTGCGTGTATGGATGGCGCTGGTCCAGACCGGGTCATACAGTGCGGCCAGAAGAATACCGACAACCGCAGCATTGATACCTGAAATCGCCCGACGTATGGCATCGCTACGCCGCACTGTTTCCCAAAACGGCAGGCAGCCGATAATCAACAGGAATGCGGGCACGAAGATGGCGATCAGCAAAACCAACCCGCCAAACCAGCCGCCAAATGGCGCGCCCATGGCCGCACCCAGATAGGCGGCAAACGTGAACAGCGGGCCGGGGACGGCTTGGGTTGCGCCATAACCCGCCACAAAGAGCTCGTTACTGAGGGCTCCTGTTGGTACAACGCCGCTTTGCAACAGCGGCAGCACGATATGGCCTCCACCGAATACCAGGGCCCCGGCTTGATAAAAAGTGGCAATGCCCGCCAGCAGTGGCGAGATCAGTATGTCTGCAAGCCAGGGCAGTGCCAGAAGCAACCCACCGAACAGACCCAGTAGCAGTAGTCCTGTACGTTTGCTAACGTTGTAATTCAGGTGTTGACCGGGTGGGATCTGTTCCAGACGAAGCCAGTGATGGCCAATCAGCCCGGCGCATGCGATGGCCACGATTTGGCTCCAGGTTGAAGGAACGGCTAATACCAGCAGCGCCGAGGCAATGGCCAGTGACGCCCGCACTCTGTCGGGACATAAGGATCGTGCCATGCTCCACAGTGCCTGAGCCACAACGGCGACGGCAGCAATTTTCAGGCCGTGGATGAGACCAGAGTTTGCAAGCGAGGCCCATTCGGTGACGCCAAGTGCGAACAGGATCAGCAGTGTCGCAGACGGCAAGGTAAATCCAACCCAGGCTGCCAGCGCCCCCATCCACCCGGCTCGCGCCAGACCCAGAGCGATACCAACCTGACTGCTGGCCGGGCCTGGCAAGAACTGGCATAGCGCCACCAAGTCTGAATAGTTGTGGTCATCCAGCCATTTGCGGCGTTCGACAAATTCGGTTCTGAAATAACCCAGGTGGGCAACGGGCCCGCCGAATGAGGTGATACCGAGTTTGAGAAATGCGAAGAAAACTTCAAGCATGCTGGATAGCCCGGTTGCGTTGAGTCGTTTTGCCCGTGTGGATCAGCCCTTGTTCAGCTTCGCCGGAATGGACGAGAGACTGGGCGGTTTGCAGGAAATTCGCAATCAGGGGAGAGTTGCGGCGCTCAATGCGGCAGATCAGCCGGGTAAAGGTGTTGGCCTTGAAGCCTTCGACATTCAATAGTACCAACCCGGGGTCGGGTTGGTAGGCGGTATTGGCGACGACACCCAATCCCAACCCCTGGATAACCGCTTCGCGTACGGCCTCGCGGCTTCGCATTTCAACGCTGGTCTTTATGGTGACCTTTGCAGCTTTCAGCGAGTCCTCAAAGGCTTTGCGTGTGCCTGATCCTTGCTCGCGCATGACGAACTCCTCTCCGTTCAGGTCGGTAAGGGAGATACTTTTTTGTTGGGCCAAAGGGTGCGAGGCCGCAGCAAAAATGACCAGATTTTGCGCACGATAAGGCATGCAGAAAATGTGCGGATCGGTAATGTCGTTTAAGACCAAACCGATGTCACCCTCGTAATTCAGGATGCGCTTGGTAATGGACTGGGAGTCACCAACCGTGACGCTGATCTGCACGCCAGGGTATTGCGCCCGGAAGGCTTTGATGATGGGTGTGATGTTGTGCGGGCCGATGGCATGCAGATTGAGCGCCCCGCTGAAGTTGGTTTTTGCAGCCAGTAACAGTGATTGTGCATCGTGTTCTGCGCTGAACAGTCGTTGTGTGTGTTCGAGCAGGGCAGCGCCGAACTGGGTGAGCTCCAGACGCCGGCCTTGCCGGTAGAACAACTCGATACCGTACTCGGTTTCAAGACGGATGATGTGTGCTGATACGGTGGGCTGACGCAACCCCAACTGGCGGGCGGCGGAGGTGATGGTACCGGAACGGGCAGTAGCGTCAAACGCTTTAAGCGCCGATATCAAGGAGGATCCTGACATAGACAAAATCTATAAATAGCGAGCTTATTCAATGCAAAACGTACATATGGGTGAAACAGCATTTGATCATACTGGTGACCAATGTCATTGCACATCATCGTTGTTGTTGTCGAACCAGGTGTGCAGACCAACGCAATACAAGAGGATCTTCATGATTGCTTCGCCATCGCCTTCGTGGCTTTTACAGACCAAGCAGCTTGCGGTGACCTATAGCAATGGCTATCAGGCACTCCAGCCCACGTCATTGACGATTCGGCCGGGCGAGTTTCTGGTGTTGCTCGGGGCGTCAGGTGCAGGCAAGTCGACCTTGTTGCGCAGCCTGAATGGACTGGTGCGGCCAACCGAAGGTGAGTTGTTGCTCAACGATATTGATCATCCGCTGTCGGGTCGTCGTGCGCTGCGCGAGCATCGGCGTCTCACCGGCATGGTGTTTCAGCAGCACCACCTGATTGGGCGTCAGACGGTGTTGGCCAATGTGTTGATGGGACGTCTGGCCACGCGCAGCAGCTTGCAGTCGTTGCTGCCTTGGTCAAAGGAAGACAAACAACTGGCCTTGAGCGCCATTGACCGCGTAGGTTTGATTGACAAGGCGCTCACGCGCGCCGATGCGCTGTCGGGCGGCCAGCAACAGCGGGTGGGCATTGCGCGAGCGCTGATTCAGAAACCGCGCCTGATGCTGGCTGACGAGCCTGTGGCCAGTCTGGACCCGTTAACTGCTGAAAGTGTGCTGCAACTGTTGCATGACATCTGCAAGACCGACCATCTGACGGCTGTGGTGAGCTTGCACCAGATTGAATTTGCCAAACGATTTGCTGATCGTATCGTGGGCCTGAACCAGGGGCGTGTGGTGTTTGATGGCAAACCTGCTGCACTGACTGATGCGGATATTCAGCGACTTTATACCGGGGGCGTGAACCACGACGACCCCGTATCTGACTTAAACATTCCCGCACTGTGTGCGGCTTGATTCCCCAGGAGATTGTTATGTTGACACGTCGTCATATTCTGAAGTCTGCAGCTGCAGGCTTGTTCGCCGTAGTGTTGCCCCTGACTGCCGCGGCACAAGGTAAAAACCCCGACCGTTTGCGCGTCGCCTTGTTGCCCGATGAAAACGCCACAACCTTGATCCAGAATGCACAGCCGCTCAAGGAGTACTTGCAAAAAACGCTGAACAAAGAGATCGAGCTGATCGTGACGACCGATTACTCGTCGATGATTGAAGCCATGCGCTTTGGCCGTATTGAGGTGGCGTATTTCGGGCCTTTTTCATACGTTCTGGCCAAGAGCAAGGCACCCGCCATTGAGCCCTTCGCCGTCGGTGTCGAACGCGGTTCGCCCACGTATCAATCGGTCATGATTGCCAATGCCGAAGGGCCGGTCAAGAAACTGGAAGATATCCGTGGCCAGACGTTCGGATTCGGTGACCAGGCGTCGACCTCCAGCCATTTGTCCCCACGCGCTCACATTCTGAAGAAGACGGGCCTGGATGGCGAAAAAGATTATCGCCCCGTCCATCTGGGGGCCCATGATGCCGTTGCACGCGCCGTACAAGCGGGTCAGGTGCCTGCTGGCGGGTTGTCCAAACCGATTCTTGACGCACTGATCAAAAAAGGCACGATTGATCCGTCGAAAATCATTGAACTGGATTTGAGCGCGCCCATTCCGAACTATCCGATGGTCATGCAAGATAATCTGGCGCCCGCACTGAAGGATCAGATTCGTAAAGCGTTCCTTGAAATGAAAGATCCCGCTGTGCTGAAAAGTTTCCGCGTTGAAGCGTTCGCCCCGACCGACGACAAAGCCTATGACGTGCTGCGTGAAACCGCAGAGGTGCTCAAGCTTGATATCGGGAAAATGAAGTGACGACAGACGCTCTCAAATACGCGCCCTTGCTCGCGGCGGATCGCCAGCGCAATCAGCGGCAATTGCTGTTGGTGGCCTTCATCGTGTTCTGCTGCCTGGTGGCTTTGGGGATTACGGGCTTTTTTGATGCGCAGCGTTTCATTGAGGGTGGTCCCGCGATGCAACAGCTGGGTTCGGAAATGATTCCGCCTGATTTTGGCCGCTGGCGTCAATGGGTGATTCCGTTGCGCGACACCCTGGCCATGTCAGTGGCAGGCACGGCACTCACCGTCGTCCTGTCACTGCCGCTGGCGTTGCTGGCGGCGCCCAATACGACGCCTCACCCGTTGATGGGGCGTGCGTTAAGGGTCGTTTTGGCGGCATTCAGATCAGTGCCTGAAATCATCCTGGGCATCATCTTTGTCGCGGCCGTTGGTTTCGGGGCCTTGCCCGGGGTGTTGGCGCTCGCGCTGCACTCCACGGGCATGGTCGGCAAGTTTTATGCCGAAGCGATCGAGCACGTGGACCCCAAGCCGATGGAAGCGGCGGCAGCAGCAGGTGCCAGCCGGTTCCAGGTCATTACCCATGCGGTTTTGCCACAAGTACTGCCGCAGTTGGCCGACATCACCATCTATCGCTGGGAATACCACTTCCGTGCCTCGGCGGTGCTGGGTATTGTGGGGGCTGGCGGTATTGGTTTTGAACTGATGGCGGCCTTGCGTCTCATCAAGTATTCGGAAGTGTCGGCGATCTTGTTGTCGGTCCTGGCCTGTGTGATTGTGGTGGATACGCTGGGCAGCTGGCTGCGCAAGAACCTGAAGTAATTCGTCAGACCGGCCCGACGCCGTGATGGCGGGACCGGTCTTTTTTTGACCAAGACAAGAACCGCGTTATGTCTAAAAAAATTGTGGTGACTCAGCCGATTCATGCTGAGGTTTTGTATCGGCTACAAAGTGTGGGTGATGTGGTGATGAACCCGGGACCGGAACCCTGGAGTCAGGCCGAGTTGTATCAGCATCTGATCGAGGCAGAAGCGATGATGGCGTTCATGCCGGATCGGGTTGACGCCGAGGTCTTGCGCCACGCCCCTTGGTTGAAGACGATTGCGTGTGCTTTGAAGGGTTACGATAATTTTGACTTGCAGGCCTGCGATGATGCCGGTGTGGTGGTGTCGTTTGTGCCGGACTTATTGACCGAGCCCACGGCTGAGCTGGCCATAGGGCTGGCGATTGCGGCGGCTCGTAATGTCAGGCAGGGCGATGGTTTGGTGCGAGCAGGTCTGTATGAAGGCTGGCGCCCGATTTTGTATGGCACCGGGTTGCATCAGTCGGTGGTGGCGGTGGTGGGTCTGGGGGCCGTCGGGCGGGCCATTGTGGACCGCCTGCAAGGTTTCGGGTGTGCCCGGATACTTGGCGTTGATCCGGTCAATTTCGATGCCCGTGTGGTACTGGCTGACCTGCCAACGGCCATGGCGCAGGCCGATTACCTGATTCTGGCGGTACCCTTGACCGAAGACAGCCGACATCTGATCAATGACGAAACGCTGGTCGATGCCAAACCTGGCCAGATCCTGATCAACATTGGGCGGGGCTCTGTCGTGGATGAGGCGGCGGTAGCCCGCGCCTTGCAAAAAGGTCGTTTAGGGGCATACGCCGCTGATGTGTACGAGATGGAAGACTGGCTGTTGGCGGATCGGCCGCAGTATGTACATCCAGCCTTGCTGGTCTCTGAAAAAACTGTATTGACGCCGCATATTGGCTCGGCAGTCGCTCGTGTGCGTCTTGCGATAGAACACCGTGCGGCAGATAACCTGATCCAGGTACTTGCAGGCCAGATGCCTGCCGATGTTGTGAGCCTCGCAGTGGCACGCTGAAACAAAACATCGGGGCCAACGGCCCCGATGTTTTTGATGACGTTGATCGCTTGATAGCGATCAGTAAAGTCGTTGTCTCAGCCGCGTGTGTTTACCGATTCAGCCCGCTTTCGCGAATGGCTTTTTCAAGACGTGCTGTACGCTCGTCAGCCATATGACTGTTGACAACCAAAACCGCATGAATCGCACCTGGAATCCAGAAACACAGCGTCAGGATGATATTCAGGACAAACTGGAAGGGTTTGCCGCAAAGCAGTACGGCCAGTGGCGGCAAAATAATGGCGATCAGATAGCGCATTGAACATCCTTGAAGTAGCAAGAGCTTGGGATAACCAGCATAGTGTAACTGAGGGCTATAAGCCAGATTTCCAGAGCCACAAACTCAGCAATTCAAGCCGGTTTGTTTTTCAGCCATTCAATCAGCGCATCGGCAGGCAGGGGTTTGCTGTACAGGTAGCCTTGTATTTCGTCGCACCCGTGCTCTCGCAGGAAATCGAGTTGTGCCTGTGTTTCCACGCCTTCGGCAATGGTGTGAAAGCCTAGGCTGTCGGCCATTTGGATGATGGCCGACACAATCGCGCGATCATCGCTGTCGGTGACGATATCGCGTACAAATGATTGATCAATCTTCAGTTTGTAGATATTGAATTTTTTCAGATAGCTCAGGGACGAATACCCCGTTCCGAAATCATCAATTGACAGGCGAATGCCGCGCTTGTGCAGTGTTTGCAGAATGTTGATGGCGTGATCAGGGTTAAGCATGGCGGCGCTTTCCGTCAGCTCAAGCTCGAGGTATTCGGGTGGAAGCTCTGATTCAGCAAGGATGTTGTTAACCAACCCGATCAGGTTCGGGTGGCGGAACTGAACGGCTGACAAGTTGACCGACATGATCATCGGTGACACGCCTTGGTCTATCCATTCTTTAAGCTGGGTGACCGCAGTTCGCATCACCCACTCACCAATCGAGATGATCTGGCCACTGTTTTCGGCAATAGGCATGAATTCGGCGGGGGAGATTTGGCCTAGCTCGGGGTGATTCCAGCGCAGCAGCGCTTCGACACCGATGACCTGCTGGTCTGAAATGCGAACCTGAGGCTGATACACCAGGTGCAGTTGATCTTCTTCAATGGCAGAGAGCAAGGCACTTTCAAGTTGCAGCATACGCCCCGTGCGTTGTTGCATTTCTTTGGCGAAGAAGTGGAACGCATTACGTCCTTCGAGCTTGACAAGCTGCATGGCGACGTCGGCGCTTTTTATGAGCGTATCGAAATCTTCGCCGTCCTCAGGATAGAGGGAAATACCGATTGAGGGTGTCAGTGCGAGGTGGTGCTCATCAAGATCGTAAGGTTTTGACACGTGCGTCAGCAGGTTACTGGCCATGCGAGCGGCATCTTCCTCGTGTTTCAGCGTCATGACAACGACAAACTCGTCGCCGACAACCCGTGCGACGGTAGTCTCTGACCCGGCAGTGTATTGCAGGCGTCGCGCCACTTCGGTGAGCAGGCGATCACCCATGCTGTGCCCAAGGGTTTCATTGATATTTTTGAAGCGATCCAGATCAAGATAGAGCAGGGCAAAGAGCGCGCTGTTTTGACGGCTGCTGGCAATCAGTTGGTCAACACGATCTTTGAGAAGTTGACGGTTGGGCAGGCCGGTAAGGCTGTCGTAATAGATCAGTTTTTCGATGCGGCTTTCCGCCTCCAGGCGCGCTGTAATGTCGACAACCGAGGCCAGCACAAAGGTACGTTCCCGAATCTGCAGGGGAGTCAACCCGACCTCCGCCCTGAAAAGCTCACCTGACTTTCGACGTGCATGCAGGAAGCGGTCTTTGCCCATCGGGCGATCGCTTGGGGTATGCATGTAGTGGGCTGTCAAGCTTCGGTGAGTCTGTTTGAGCGTATCGGGCACCAGAATTTCGATGGGGTGCCCGATCAGCTCGTTGTTCGTGTAACCAAACAGTTCGTTGCAACGCGTGTTGCTCAGAACAATGGTGCGCTGGTCGTCAACCATCAGCATGGCATTGGGGGCCGCCTCCAGAGCTTTGCGGAACCGTTCTTCGTCCTGACGTAAGTTTTGTTCAGCGATCGCCAATTTGGTGTAGGGGTATTCAATGGCCTCAACGACGAAGACTCGATATATCAGTACATAAGCGATGACTTTGTAAAGATGGCCTAAAACGTTGTAAACACCGCTTGTCGTGGTGTAGATGGAAAAGAAAATTTCACTCATGGCCATGACACAGACTGCGGCGAACAGTACGACCATGTGCGCTGGCTGCGGCGATTTCATGTGGCGCCAGAGCAAGGCTGCAGCCAGAAGGTTCAGGGCGATGATAAAGAATTCGCCATAAATTTTGAGGGGTGTCAGACCTTCGTCCGGAATGAACCAGCGGGGGAACAGGTCGAGGTGGTTAATGACCATCCATTGCAGAACGATGGCCCCTGCGATGGTTGAACCCAGCATGAGGCGTTTGTGAGTGATGCCAATATGTTTGCGCCAGGGCTGGAAGGCGATGACTAATAGACCGATCGCAGCCAGCAGTCGTGCCGCCATCCAGAAATTCAGGTGTTTGTCCGGGTTGTTTTCTGAAAAATAGCCTGGCATACCCGCATAGCTGAACGTATGTGCGAAATCAATCATGCCTACGGCCAGGAAAAGAATGGCCAGGAAGGTCATGTCTACAGAGCCGGGCCTTGTCCGGGATCGCCACCCTACGGCGAAAACCATGGCGGATACCACAATGGACGCCACCTCCATGAGGGCATGCCATTCGAGGTAGTAGGGTATCCCTTGAACCGTGACGCCAGTGGGTAGCGCAATGGACAGCAGCATGACCATGAACAAAACCGCCAGCCAGCCCAACGTTTTTTTCATGGGGGCCTGCAGGCTTGGGTCAAGCGACCGTAAAAGAGTGGGTGACACTGCTGTCATTGTGGCGTTATCGGTATTCCGGGTTCAAATTCAGGCGGGTACATCTGCAAGCAACAGAAGTCATGTTTAGCATACCTCGGAGACTTGAAATATATTATTTCAAGGCCATGCGCGGTTTTTTTTATATCGGGTCGTCGATGACGTGAGCTTGTGCGATAGCGACCCAGCCGGGCAGGGCATCTTTCTCGGGGTGGTTGGCGATCAGCAAG
>CAYTSJ010000005.1:0-18454 GCA_964440385.1 uncultured Pusillimonas sp.
GCCGGCGTGGCCGAGATGTCACGCAGAAAGTTCACGGCCTACAACGTGGGCGGGGCTTTGCTGTGGGTGGTCGGGTTGACGTTGTTGGGGTATTTTTTTGGCAACCTGCCCTGGGTCAAAGAACATCTCAGCATCATTATCTGGAGCTTAATCATCGTTCCGGGTTTGTTGGCGCTGTTCGGCCTGTGGCGTGCTCGGCGTCGTGATGGCACAGAGGGAACAACGTCTTGACTATTTGCCGGAGGTTTCATCTGACGTCTGGCGGGTTAGTCTCTTCCTGCGACCAAGGCCAGGGTGCCAACCCGCTCTGAGAACAGCCAGACTGCCAGTTCATGCGGCATGCTCGTTGCCTTTGTACGTGTTTTCATGGGTTGATGCGGGCATGCTGATGAGTTGGAGGGTTCCGCCCAAGGCATCTATGACGCGCATGACGTTTTCCAGCCTAACGGTAGGCTTGCCTGCTTCGAGGTCAACGATGAAACGCACACCCACACCAGCCGCTAAAGCCAGCTGAGGTTGCGTCAGGCCCAGCTGCTTGCGCGCAGCGCGCAGAGTTTCACCGAGTTGTTTTGTGGTTTGAAAAGCGCTCATTTTAAGAAATTTCCTGTTCGGTAAACTATGGCGCTGCACAAATGGTTTTGCAAGCAATATTTACCGATCGGGTATTTTTATGCGGTCGAAGGGGTTGTGTACGGGGGGCATTCAGGCCTGTGGCGTGCCCGCCGTCGCGAGGGAGGCCGCGATAAAGGCGGCGTCGTCACCGGCTTCATCCATGCAGACTTGCAAGTACATCACCATGTCTTCCTTGCGCTGGCAGATGGCCTTGCACGAGTGGCTGGGGCGGCTGGTGTACGGGGTCACGCGTTAGGTGCAAGGGTAGTCAGTACATGTTGATGTGGTGGCCGGCAAAACCGAGGTACGTAGCGAAGCGCTCGAGGAGCTGTTCGAATTCGGAGACAGGCGTAGTATTTTAGGTGGGCCTAACCTGCAATTTTACTAAAAAACAAAAAATGCTAGTATGATAAGTTTTACAGCTGCAGGAGAATGAAAAAATGAACCTTGAGACTCTTGGCTGTAACCTGAAACGCCTGCGTCTCGTGCGCAGTCTTTCCCAGGACAAGCTGGCGCAGGTAGCCGGGATCAGCCGAATTGCCTACATCAACATCGAGCGCTGTCAGTCAGAGCCGCGTGCCGACACCGTGCGGGCGCTTGCCAAGGCGTTGCAAGTTCGTGTTCCAGAGCTGTTGGTAGAGGTGCCAACTTTGAAGCGTGTCCGTTTTAGATCGCTCAAGCGACTCAAACGCCGTGAACAGGTCTTGATCGAGGTTGGACAAAAATTGCGAGACTTTGTTGAGCTGGAGGCCCAGCTCAAGACGACCGAAAATAAAGATTTCGATGCGTTACGTGCGGTCGCCTGCAAAGTGCGTCATCAGGGCATGCCAGCGGTGGCAACTGCTATGCGTTCTTACTTTGGTTTGAGCGAAAACGAGCCAGTTCATGACATCTGTGGTTTGCTTGAGCATCAGGGCATCAAGGTCTTATCAGTGAACATCGCGACTGATGCTTTCCTTGGTCTGTCTGTTTCTGAAGAAGATGGTGGGCCAGCGGTAGTGGTCAACACCTGGGCACGGTTGCCAGTAGAGCACTGGATCTTTAGTGCCGCGCATGAACTCGCCCACTTGTTGTTGCATCTACAGGCCTACAAAGTGGATGAGGAGTTAGAAGACAAGGATCAGGAGCGTGATGCTGATGCTTTCGCTTCACACTTTCTTATGCCAGAAACTGTCTTTCGCCGCGAATGGGATGACACCGTTGGCCTGCCACTTTTCGACCGCGTGCTTAAGGTCAAGCGTGTATTCCGTGTTAGTTGGCGAACCGTGCTTTTTCGCCTAACTGAAGAATTGTCAGATCCGAATCAGCGCAAGCGCCTTTGGATCCTCTTCTCAAAGGCCTATCAGCAGCGTAACAGTAAGGTTCTGCTGAAAATGGATGAGCCCGAAGGTGTGGGAGTCGAGGCTTATCGAGCTTTGTCGGACCTGCACAAAGCCGGACCAGAGCCTGCGGGCATGGATCGGCACGACTTCCAGGGCGATCGTTTATGGCGCTTGGTTCGTCAAGCTGTCATGGGCGGAGAGATCACCTTGGCACGTGGCGCCGAGATTCTTGGCATCAAGCTGAGTGACATGCGAGACCTGGCCGAATCGTGGGCAAACTGAAATCACCCACAGCTTGGTTTATCGCCGATGCCAACGTCCTGATTGACTACGTCAAGACCAATCCGAAAATTTTAGGCCTGGTGTCTAAGCATGTCGGTCCCGTTTATGTGGTGGCTGATGTCTTGGCGGAAGTCGAGCAGTTGGATGCGGAGCTGTGCTACGCCATTGGTCTGACCATAGTCGAGGGAACTCTGGCTCAGATGACAGAGGCATCCCAGCGGGGAGGACCACTGTCTTTCGAAGATAAGCTCTGCCTGATTCTTGCCCGAGATAACGGTTGGGCATGCTTGTCCAATGACGGTCCCTTGCGGGATGCTTGCAAAGCGCAGGGCGTTTCGGTGGTTTGGGGTCTAGAGATCATGCTCCAGTTGGTCGACGCAGGTCACGTCAGTGCTGCTGAGGTAATTGAAGTAGCGGAATCTATTCATTCGATCAATCCGCTCTACATCACCCAGAAAATTCTGAACGTTTTCCGCCGAAAAGCTCAACTGAAAGCTAGACAGGGCTGAAGAACAGTTGAGGATGTCGGCGTCATACCGTACCCCCGTTTGTATCTTGCGCGGTGTTTTCTGTGGCCCTCGCGCGCGGCGGATCACGTGTTGAAAGATGGAAAGATCCTGGCATGGCAAAATCAGCCCGACATTTTTTCTCAGGATTTCCACGTGTTCGTTGTTTCAAAACTGCTGTCTGCGATTACCCAGCCGTTGTTCTGGCTGGGCCTTTGGTGGTTGTTGGCGTTGCTGTTGCTGGGGCGATGGCACCGTGCCGGGGTTCGCATGCTGTGGGCGGGGTTGGTGGCGTTGGTGCTGTTGGGTGTTCAGGCCATTCCAGATGCCTTATTACGTTCATTAGAGTCGCAATACCCGGCCCCTGATCTGGGCTCGGCCCCGTTTGCGGGCGTGATTGTATTGGGAGGGGCGCTTGGGAATCCGGATAGTTATCAGGCGCATGGGCAGGTGCCGTTGAATCAGTCGGCCGAACGTTTTACGGTGCCGGTGGGGTTGATGCGTCGTGATCCTGATTTGAAGCTGGTGTTTTCAGGGGGTGAAGGGCGGTTACTGGCGACGGGCATGGCCGAGGCGGCATTGGCCAAGGTTTTTTTTGAAGAGCAGGGGGTTGACCTGAGCCGCGTGATCTTTGAAGACGGTGCGCGCAACACGCGCGAGAACGCCCTGAACGTGGCGGCCTTGCTGGGCGATGAGTGCCGCAAGCCATGGCTGTTGGTGACCTCGGCGTGGCACATGCCGCGTTCTATGGCCGAGTTTGAGGCAACGGGTTGCAACGTGACTGCGTATCCGGTTGACTTCCTGACAGGTTCGGCCACGCCCTTAACCGAGTATTCATTGGCGCACAGTGCCTTGCGCTGGCAGATGGCCTTGCACGAGTGGCTGGGGCGGTTGGTGTACGGGGTGACGCGGTAGGTTGCGTGCGGTGATGCTGTCGAAGCGAATTTGGGCGGCCAGTTACCCCTGGAAAAAACTCAGCAGCTGATTTAACACCTCAACTTTTGGCCTGGCTGTATCCCGGTCTCGTCAGTCTGGCCACTTTCTCGCGTTATTGCATGTTTTTCAACTCGCACGTCAGAGAGACCAAAATCCCAATCGTGCAACAGTGCTGCCTGCACGTCCCCCGCGCCACACGTTTGATGGTGGATTATTTGAAATCGGTGTTCAAGGACGGATTTTCTTGAGGCTATGCGGTTGAACGGTTCTGGCGCAAAGCCCGTCGTGTCAGGGTCTCTTGCGTGCTGGCTTGCACCATAGTCCACAGGGTCTGGGCCAGCGGCGCCAGCGTCTTGTTCTTCTCGCGGGCCAGCATGATGCGGCGATGCCGAGTGGGGGTGGGCCAGATCACGGCAAGCCCTGGCAACCCGGTTTCGGGGATCGCCAGGCTGGGTACGATATTGATGCCCAGGCCTGCCCTGACCATCTCAAAGCCTGTCGTCACATGCCCGACCTGCTGCACCACTTGATGCGTGATGCCCAGTTCATTCAATATAGTGTCGATCAGGCGCCGGCTGCCCGAGGCCTGGTCCAGCAGAATCAGCTTTTCGTTGTCCAAGGCCTGCCATTGAATCGACGGTTTGGCTGGTTTTCGCCTTTTGGGTTTGGGCACTTGTGACAGCGCATGATCCGGTGGACACACTATGACGAAAGGGTCTGGTAACAGGATTTCACAATGGAGTTCGCGGACGATCGCGGGGTCGGGTTCGACGATGAGGCCGAAATCCACTTCCCCTGAAACAATGCTGTTCAGGACATCTTGCTGGATGCGATCGAGCAGAATGACTTGCAGCCCCGGTTCGTGTTTTGCGCAGTAGGCCAGGCAATGCGGCATCAGAGCTGCCGATAGGGTCGGGCTGCTGGCGATGCGCACCTTGCCGGTGCGATTACTCGCCCAGCTGTGCAATTCGTTCAGGGTATTTTCCAGCTCATCCATCCAACGTGGCAGCCGCTGTGCCAGCATGTGGCCGGCCTGCGTCAGCTTGACCTCACGCGTGGTGCGATCCAGCAGACGTAAATTGACCTGGTGCTCAAGTTCGGTAATGGCGCGGCTGACGGCCGGTTGCGTCAAACCGATAAGTTCCCCGGCGCGACTGAAGTTGCGCTCGGCGGCGACCGCCCGAAAAACTTGAAGTTGCTTGAGGCTGATGTTCATTTATGCAAATTTATCATGATTCAATCTAATAAATTAATTTCATTTTTTTGGCGCTTTGTCGTTCAATAGTCGTCATGAAACGCATACCCTTTCTCCCCGATACCTATACTTTCCTGCCGGCTGGCACTGTGTTGCTGGCCAGCGTGTTGCCGGCTTCAGGCGTGTTCGCGGTGGGGCTGAAATATGTCACCACGTTTGCGATTGCGCTGCTTTTTTTTCTGCATGGGGCGAAGCTGCCGCGACAAGCCATTATTGATGGCCTCACGCACTGGCGCCTGCACTTGCTGATTCTGTCCTGCACGTTTGTCTTTTTCCCGGTCATGGGGTTCGTGTTGCGACCGGTGTTGTTGCCGCTCGTTAACCCCGATCTCTATCTGGGGGTCTTGTATTTATGTATGTTGCCGGCAACCGTCCAGTCGGCGGTGGCGCTGACGGCCATTGCCAAGGGTAATGTGCCCGCCGCTGTATGCAGTGCGTCGGCATCGACTTTGCTGGGCATTTTGATCACCCCGTTCCTGGTCAACGGGTTGATTACGCCCACCACCGGTGCGGCGTCTCCCCTCGATTCCGTCGTTAACATTTTTGCGCAACTGATGCTGCCGTTTCTGGCCGGGCATTTCCTGCGTCCATGGTTCGACACGGCGTTTCGTAAAGCGGGCAAAGCGCTGTCGTTCATTGATCGTGGCTCGATCTTGCTGGTGATTTACAGCGCGTTCAGTGCGGCGGTGATCGGGGGCATTTGGCAGCAGGTGTCTTTCGACATGGTGCTTGGGCTGGTGGCCATCAGCCTGATCTTTCTGGCGCTATCGATGATTTTTGTTTATGGCTTGGCGTCGTGGTTTGGCTTCAGTCTTGAAGACCGGATTACCGCCCTGTTCGGCGGCGCCCAGAAAAGCCTGGCCAGCGGTGTACCGATGGCCCAGGTCCTTTTTAGCGCCTCAGTCGCTGGCGTAATGGTCTTGCCGTTGATGCTGTTTCACCTGCTTCAACTGGTCGTCAGTTCAATGCTGGCCCAACGCTGGCGCAAGTTGCGGGGCTGATGCGGGCAAGCCAACGTCTTGATCGTTTCATCTTTACATATGCCTTAGACGACAGCCGCTGTCTTAGATGTATTCGGCCAGCAAGGCGGGATCATAGATTTTGGTGTGGCGTTCAAGTCCGCACTGCTTTGGGTTTCTCTTGCCGGACAGCGCCGCTTTAGCATCAATGCAGCGCCGCAAGCGCAGTTTCCGGGGCCTTGTCCAATACTTTTAGAAGCGCTTTGGCAGCCCCTGTTGGGCAACGCTTGCCCTGCTCCCAATTCCGGATCGTGTCCAGAGAAATGTCAATGCGTTCGGCAAACTCGGCTTGACTGAAACCGGGGCGTTGGTGTCTTGGTCGGTGGCTACGAAAGTTTAATGTCGCGATAGAAATTTTCGTGGGGGCCAACGGCCTCCAGATAGACCAGACGAACGTCGTCGTCGACGGTATAGCCTAACAAGTACAGCTGGCTTTGACTTCGAAATTTATAAATTCGCAACTCTGCCAGATCCCCTTTTTTGCGCTCGCCCAAAGCGGGGTTTTCGGCGATTTGCGCTGCTGCTGCGTCGACATCGACCGCGACGTTGTCGTGAAGTTTTTTGTAGGCGCGAGCGAAGCGGCGGGTTTGTTGCAGCGAATAGCTCATTGCCGTCGGCTTCTGGGGACGAATGGAAGGGTCGTCTCGCGGGGTTCGGCCATTGAGGCCAGAGATTCGGCAATGAAACTGACGGGCAGGTCGGGGTTGTCCAGGGCGGCGCGACCGACCTTGGCCCAGTATTCGATCTGGCCTGCAATGGTTCGATGTTCAGCAACCGCCTCGCTACGCGCCTGATCGTAGAGCGTTTGGTTGATACGAATGGATGTGGATGACGCCATGGCATGACCTTATAAAAAGCGTTACCACAATTGTAGTAAGGCTCTGAATAAAGTTCAATGCCACGCTGGGTAACTTAACGCCGGGATCGTGTAAAACAGCAATCTAACAATGCCCGTTCACGCAGACCGGCCGTTCGGGCAGCTTTTTGACCAGAAAGGTTTCTGTAACGGTTTTGTCCCATAGCTTTTGTATGGGGCTGGTCAGGTGCTGGGCGCGGCCGATGCGTTGGGGGGGTAACCCGACGCGGGGGCGGGGGGATTCACAGGCCCATGCCACATTGGGCGTTAGCGCCCATAAACGAAAAATGTCTTGCTCGACAAAGGCTTCCCAGTGGTCGGCGCTGGTCCATATGGGGTATTGGGTTTTGACCAGGTTGTGGCAGGCGGCGTTGGTGATGAAATACCCGCGCGACTGCCGCACGGTGCCGTAGGGTTTTACCAGTTTGAACGGGGTGTTACCCACTTTGCGGGCTTCGCTGCGCCAGGCTTGAGCCACGTGCGTGAGCATGACGACAACCGGTTCGTACGACCCAAACAGATGATCGATGCTGTCGGGTGATTCGGTGTCAAGCAAAATGGCCAGACCGGCGCAAACATCAACGTCGTCTTCAAGGATGATGGCACTGGGAATGCGCTGGTTCAGGATATGCCGGTAAACCGCAATATGGCTTAACGCAATGGCGACATTGACCTGGTTCAAGACGTCACCGCACTCGGTGATGTTTTTGTTGGCGTTGATGTACGAGTCGAGCGAACCTTCGTTGATGGATTCGGGGTTCGTTAGCGGAAAAAAAGAGACTTTCAGGCCCCTGCTTTCAAGGCGGGCACGGACGACGTCGCGGTGCGCGGTGTCTTCAGTGGCGCTTATGACAAAGCAGGGAAGTTGATAAGGCATCTGTTCGCCTGTTGGGATTTGTTACGGTTTGGTCGGGTATTGTAATCGTTTGTGGTCAATTGTCCCAGAAAGTTCCCCAAAAAAAATCAGTATTTAGCGGTAGGGCGAACTGCCACCTACTCCGTCATTGCGATCATGTCTATCCGGGTTTATCCAGAGCATCAATTCGTATTTTCCGATTGCACTTACGTTACAGAAAGAGATAATGACAACAATTTGTTATTTTCATGACAGATTATGAGTTGTTTTCCCTTCCCGGTGTTTGCCGGTCTTATCGGAGCATTTGATGATACGTAAAGAGCATCTATGGCGGTTTGTGGGTTTGACAAAGCATTGGGCTGCAGCGGTATTGGGCGGCATGGTTGGGGGGCTGGCGATGGCATCGCAGCCCCCTTTAATTTTGGGTGATGGCGTGTGGGAGATTACGGCAGCGTCGTATGTCGATACACGTGATGTGTTGGTCGGTGACCCGGCAGCCGTGTTTGTGGGGTCGGGCGCAGCGGCGACGTTGACGGGGCAGGTGGTCAATGTGCCGGGTTCGTCGGAAGGGGTGATCAAGCTGGGAGCGGGGTCGTTGACGTTGGCGGGGCAGAATAGCTATCAAGGTGTGACGCGGGTGTTGCAGGGTGAAGTGGTGGCGGGCCACGATCAGGCCATGGGGGTGGGCGGTGTGCAGGTGAATACGGGGGCAACCCTGACAATGGTACCTGGGGTAACCTTGCGCGGGAACGTGCAGCTGGATGCGGCCGATATGCAGGTCCAGCCAATTCCACCCTCGTATGCGGTCGATTTACCGGGTAAGACAGATTCAGTGCGCTGGCATGTGGCCGATGGTCAGGCCCGCCATGCGGGTGTGCTGACCGGGCAGGCTGCATTCGAAAAAACCGGGGCCGGACGCCTGAGCCTGGATCAGGGCGCGCTGGGTTACACCGGCGCGGCGGTCGTGAAAGAAGGCACCTTGGCCGTGAATGATTTGTTTGGCGGAACGGTGCAGGTGGGCGCGGGGGCGCGGCTTGAAGGCACGGGGTCGATTGCGTCAGTGTGGGTGCGCGAGGGCGGTACGCTGGCGCCGGGGGCCAGTATCGGGGTGTTGCGCATTCCGGGTGATTTGCGTTTTGATGCGGGGTCAACGTTGTCGGTTGAAGTGGCCCCTGACGGGCGGTACGATACCTTGATTGTCGGCGGGCAGGCGACGCTGGCGGGGGATGTACAGGCCCTGGCTGAAGCCGGCGACTGGCAGCCGGCCACGCACTATACGTTCCTGACCGCCAGCGGCGGGCTTGGCGGTACGCGCTTTGATGGCGTGAACAGCAATTTTGCTTTCTTGACGCCGTCGTTAAGCTACGACGAGACCTCGGTGACGTTAACGCTGGCGCGCAATGACACGGCTTTGAGTGCGCCGGCAGCAAGCCCGCAGGCGGCGGCTGTGGCCGATGCGGTTGCGGCCGACGCACCGGGCAGCGACCCGGGCGTCAAAGATTTGCCGCGCTTGTACGATGCCATCGTGGTGCTCGACCGCGACAGCGCCGGTCAGGCCTACGATGACCTGACCGGCGTGTGGCCGGCGAGTGTCAGGGTCAGTCTTCTGGAAGACAGTCGCTTTGTGCGGGAGGCGGTGCTGGATAGTGCGAACAGGCCAGATGACAGAATCCGCCATGCTATGAATGCATCCACAGTCGCCCAGAATGTCCAGACCCAGACTTCAGGTTTTTGGGCTACCGGTTATGAATCGCGTGGCAGGGCGTCGGCAGTTAAGGGGGCGCCAGGCTACATGCGGTCATTGCGTGGTCTTACCGTGGGGTCGCGTCATTTGTTCAATCGCGTGTTGACCCTGGGTGGTTTCGTAGGGTTGCAGCATCGGCATGTGGCGCAGCGTCAGGTTGAACACGGGGTCAGCACGAGTCTGCGCAGTGTTCATGTGGGCGCAGATGCCGAATGGCAGGCCGAGTCGTTCCGTGTGCACACCGGGGTAGCCGCGGAATGGCACGATGTGCAAAACCGCCGTTTTGTGTCGCTGGGCCGTGCGGGTGATGCACTGCGCAGCGCTTACCGCAGTCGGGTGTTGCAATGGTTCGGGGCGGTCGTGATGGGGCCCCTGGATCTGCGGTGGGCGATGCTGCATCAGCGTAGCCCCGCCCATACCGAGTCGGGCGGGCAGTCGGCGTTGCGCTATGCGGCCGTGTCAGAGGTGGCTGCCTATGCGTCTTTGGGGCTGAACGCCATGAAATCATTTCGTACGGCGCTAGGCAAGGGCATGGTGCACGCCGAGCTGGCCTGGCGTTATGGCTGGGGCCAGCGCGGGTTAACGTCCGACTATACCTTTCGCGACAGCAAGGCGGCCACCATTTTGCAAGCGCGGGGCCAGGGGGTGACGGCGCATGCCTTGCGTGCCCGCGTGACCGTGTCAACCCAGCTTGGGCGTCAGGGGCAGTTACAAGTGGGCTATTCCGGCGTGCTGGCACCGGGGTGGGTAGACCATGGTGTCATGCTGCAGATCCGGCAGTCGTTTTAGGCGCCATTTTGCTATCATGAGGGCTGCTTTTTCTTATATTGCCGAGAACGTTTTATGCAAAGCCATGCCCCCGCCGATGACCTGGTCTGGACCGATGCTTTTTTGGTGGGTTACGACCCGATGGACGAAACCCACCGCGAGTTTGTCGACCTGACCAGCGCTTTGCTGAAAGCGTCTGATGCCGAGTTACTGGCACATTTGAAAGCGCTGATCGGGCACAGCGAGCGTCACTTTTCCCAGGAAGAGCATTACATGAACACGACCGCGTTTCCGGCGCGTGATTGTCATGCCAAAGAGCATGCGGCCGTGCTGGGCTCGATGCGCGAGGTGGCCGAATATCTGGAAAAAGGTGGCAACCCTGAAGAGGCCAGGCGCCTGGCCACCGAATTGGCCCGCTGGTTCCCCGGTCATACCGATTACCTCGATGCGTCATTGGCGCAATGGGTGGCTAAAAAGCAGCTGGGTGCGGTACCCATTGTGATTCGCCGGGGTGTAGCTAACCACGAGGCTGATTGAATCGGCGGTTGACGGAAAAGTCTTTTTTGCCGGGGTGCTGACGGGTTCTGCTTAGAACAACGTCACGTGGCCGGGCTTGATCAGCTGAATCCAGCGGTCCCGCAGCATGTCAAGGTAGGTTTCTGCAGCCAAAGACCCTTGGTAGTACCCCAAGGCCCAGGCATCGTTGACCGTAACCAACGCGGTCTTGCCGTTTTCAAGTACGCCCACGTCAAGCGCATAGGCAATGGGCGCGTCAAAGGCCAGGTCGTTGATCATCAGCCTGACGGAATTGACGTCGGGTTCCGGGGCGGACTCGGCCCCTTTATCATACCGGGCGGCCCCTTTGATCAGGCCGCGATGGATATAAAACCGCCATTCAGACTGCCATTTAATGGGTTGCGCCACCCACACCGGAAATTCGCGCGGTAATTTTCGCAAGATTTCGACGTCGTTACGGGCTGCAAGCTGTTTGTCTTTGGCGTCGGCAAATTCGCTGGAAAGCTCATCAATCAACTTGATGTCTTCCATATTGAAGACCCCGCCACGAAACGCTTTGGTGGCAATGGCGGGCTTCAGAAACCACTGGCCGCTGGTCGGAAGATCCCCTTTGCGTTTGGGGGTGATTTCGCGATGCAACCACTTTTGCAGGCGTTTCGGGTAATTGAGTGCAGCGGGTATCTTGACCCCGGCCACCCCCATGGCCTTGCGCACAAAATCAACCGAACCTACCGGCGTGGCCCCTTGCTTCAGCAGCGAGGCCGATTCGGCGAGCTGTTCAAAATTCACGCTGCCATGTGGCCAGTTGCGTGTCATACAGGTGGAAATGCACGTCATAACCTCGACTGAACTGGGGTGGTTTGGGGTGTTCTGAACAAGGTAATGACGAAGCATGATCGATTAGGGGAAGGTGGATGAACAATGCAACCAGAGTTTACCGTGAAAATTCAAACGGATTTGGTTAAGCCCTCTGGTCTGAAAATCAGACCCAACAGGCTGATCATTATGTCCTTGTTACGCTTTTGAAACAACGATCTGAACCCTAAGATGTTTTGTTTTTAATGATTTAATTAGTTTGAGTCTCGTAACGATACAGGATACAATTCTGGATGATCAAGAGTTTTCGTCACGAGGGTTTGCAACTTTTTTTTGAGTTGGGTTCCAAGGCAGGCGTCCAACCGGCCCATGCAGCAAAGTTAAAACGTCAATTGATGACCTTAAATCGTGCTGCATATCCCGAGGAGATGGACGTGCCAGGTTGGCGCTTACATCCTTTGCGAGGCCTTGACCTGCAAGGACATTGGGCTGTCTCGGTGAATGGCAATTGGCGAATGACGTTCACTTTTGATGGGCAAGATGCTGTGCTTGTAGATTATTTGGACTATCACTGAAAAAGGTGTGTTTATGACGATGTTTGACCCACCGCACCCGGGGAGCCTTCTGAAAGAAGATGTTTTACCTGCGCTTGGGCTTACCGTAACTCAAGCAGCTGAACAGCTTGGGGTTTCGCGTGTTCAGTTGTCCAGATTTATCAATGGTCGGGCTGCAGTAACCCCTGATTTGGCGATCAAGCTATCGAAGTGGATTCCCGCGCCTTCGGCGATCATGTGGCTGCACATGCAGGCGGATTACGATCTTTGGCAGGCCCAGCGTCGCTTGTCTGATTTCAGGGTCGAGCCTGCGAAGGGGGCATAGACGATAGTCATCACCCGAGATGACCACTACCTTTTTTACGTGTCGTTTGTTATGGTTGCACAAACAATTCCAGACCCGCACAGGGTCGTTACGATAAAAGGGTAGGGGATGCAAAGTCGAAAGGCCATTGACGCCAGTGCGGTCGGTATCATGATGATATTGTGCATGATCTGGGCGTTTCAGCAGATCGCCATTAAAGCGACGGCGCACGATGTGGCGCCCATCATGCAAATCGCACTGCGTTCGGGCATTGCGATGGTGTTGGTGGGCCTGTTGATGCTGTGGCAGCGGGTGCCGGTTTCGTTCTCGAATGGGGAATGGCGGCCCGGTTTGCTGGTGGGGGCGCTGTTTTCGTTAGAGTATTTGCTGATCGGTGAAGGGCTGCGCCACACTTCGGCATCGCACATGACAGTGTTTTTGTACACCGCCCCTTTCTTTGCGGCCATCGGCTTGCACCTGCGTTTGCCTGAAGAGCGTTTGGCGCGGGCCCAGTGGTTGGGGATTCTGACCGCCTTTATCGGCGTTGCCATTGCATTTTTTGGCCCTGATGGCGCTGATGACCCGCGCCAGGCCGCGGATATTTTGTGGGGTGACTTCCTGGCGATTCTGTCGGGTGCCTTGTGGGGCGCAACCACGGTGGTGATCCGGTGCTCCAGGTTGTCGAATACCCCGGCATCGATCACCCTGATGTACCAGTTGGTGGCCGCGGTGGTGGTGTTACTGGGGGCGGCGTTTGCCTCGGGTCAGGCCATCATTAACCCGACCCCGTTGGCGATGGCCAGCGTCTTGTTTCAGGGGGTCATCGTGTCGTTCGTGACTTTCCTGACATGGTTCTGGTTGCTGCGCACCTACCTGGCCTCACGGCTGGGGGTGTTTTCATTCATGTCCCCCATGTTCGCTATTGTTTTTGGCGTGTGGCTACTCGACGAACCGCTTGACCCCAGTTTCCTGATTGGCGCCGTGCTGGTGGCCGCGGGCATTGTGATTGTCAGTGGTTACGGGTGGTTTGTGCAACGGGGCAAAGGGCGCGCCTGACATGATGAGCCGCAGACGCTGAAACCCCGCCAAGGGTCTTTAGCGTCGGCCAGAGTTTTGATTGAGCGGATGTGTGTGATGCAAGGGCAAGACCTTGCAATGGATCAGACCTCGTCTTCGTCTGTATCAGCCTGCATGGGCTTCATGCGCGCTGCAATCAGAAGGCCCAATTCAAACAGCAGGCACAGGGGCACGGCCAGCATGAACTGGCTGATCACGTCGGGGGGGGTGACAACCGCCGCAATGATGAAGGCGCCGACAATGACGTAACCCCGGGCATGACGCAGCTTCTCGGCGGTGGTGATACCGGTTTTGACCAACAACACCACGGCGATAGGCACTTCGAAGGTCAGGCCGAAGGCCAGGAACATGGTGATGACGAAGCTGACGTAGGCTTCAATGTCGGGGGCGGGCGTGATGGACTGGGGCGCAAAGCCGGCGATGAATTCAAACACTGTTTTGAAGACAACGAAATAGCAGAACGCCATGCCCATCAGGAACAACAGGGTACTGGAAACAATCAGGGGCAGGGCAAGGCGCTGTTCATGTTTGTATAGCCCTGGCGCCACAAACGCCCAGGCCTGATACAGCACAACGGGAAGCGACAGCACGAAGGCGGCCAGCAGCGTGACTTTGATGGGGACCATAAACGGGGTAATCACCCCGGTAGCAATCATGGTGGTGCCGGTGGGCAAAGACGCCAGCATGGGCGCCGCCAGCATGTCGTAAATGGCCGACGCGCCGGGGTACAAGAACAAGATAACGAACACCGCCAGCATGGTACCTACCGCCCGTATCAGGCGGGTACGAAGTTCTATGAGGTGTGAAACGAAGGTATCGGCGCTGCTGTCTTCAGGGGTCACGACGGTGTTCCGGTGTTACAGGCGAAGTGGCGGGCGCAGGTGAAGGAATGGCTTCAGGCGAGGTGACCTGATCGGTGACGTCGGCACTTGCGGGAGTGGGCCCGGCAGGTTTGGCTGCCGTTTCGACCCCGGCAGGGGCTTTGTCTGCAGTCTGTGCGGCAGCCTCGGGTGGTTCGTACCCTTCAAAATCCACCATCGACGACTGCAGTGACTTACCCGCGTTTTCAACGGCTTTTTGCGCTTCCAGCAGCGGGTTGCCGATGGTCTTTGAGGCGTCGTCCAGCGAGGCCTTCATGGTGCTGGCGGCTTCTTCAAACTGGTTCTTGATGTTGTTGAGGTCGCCGGCATCCATTTCGCGTTTGATGTCGGTTTTGACATCGTTCACATAACGCTGGGCGCGGCCCAGCAAATGCCCAATGGTGCGGGCGACCTTGGGCAGACGCTCGGGGCCGATGACGACCAAAGCGATCATGCCAATGACCATCAGTTCGGTAAAGCTGATATCAAACATGACGGTTAACCGTTAGGGGTGAAAACAACGCGGTCTGTTGATCAAACGTCTTTCTTTTCTTTGGCCTGGACGTCGATGGTGCTGTCGGCCTGGACTTGTTGGGTGACAGCCTCGGGTTTGGCTTCGGCGCTGGCGTCAGCCATGCCTTTCTTGAAACCCTTGACGGCGCCGCCCAGGTCTTCACCCATGTTGCGCAGTTTTTTGGTGCCGAAAACGAGGGCGACAATGACCAGAACAATCAGCCAGTGCCAGATGCTAAAGCTACCCATGATGTGATCTCCTGCGGTGTGTGCCGCTAATAATGTCATGTTGCCGGGTGCCCGGCAGTGCCCGTTTTAACAGGCATCCGTGTCACAGTTTACAGTGTTTGTTCGGGTGATGTAGGGGGCCAATGACCGAATCGTGGCGCTCTGGGTGCACCCTTTATAGCCAATTATGCCGCGGGTGCAACGCGCTTGTCCCAGGGGCGGGGGCCACCAATGATGTGGAAGTGCAGGTGGTCAACTTCCTGACCGCCGTCGGCGCCGCTGTTGGCAACAACGCGGAACCCGCCATTGGGGCCGGGGCGACAGCCGTTGTCGGCCGCAATCTTTGGAATAAGCGCCATCATGCGACCCAACCAGCCGGCGTCGGCTTCGGTGATGTCTTGCATGGACGTGACATGATGTTTTGGAATGACCAGCAGATGAACCGGCGCTGCGGGGTTGATGTCGTGAAAAACCAGAATTTCGTCGTTTTCGAAGACCTTGCGGGAAGGAATTTCACCGCTGACGATTTTACAGAACAGGCATTGAGTCATGAGCAACCAGAGCGCGATGCGACTATTGAAAGTGGATACGAGAAGCGATTAAGTGAACTGAACTACAAGTGTATACGACGCGGCAAGGCTTCAATAGCTAGGGAATGCCATGAGGCACCGATGTTGCAGGGGCGTGGGTTCATTCGGTAGTTTGAGTCTCAAGGCCCAAGTGGTCTGTGATCCGGTCTGATTATTTCCGCGCGGCTTTTTCAACGATCCCCGAGGTGCCTTCGCGTCGGGCCAGCTCGTTCAGAATGTCTTCCGGGCGAATGCCAAAGTGGGCCAAGGCGACCAGGCTGTGGAACCACAGGTCGGCGGTTTCATAAATGATCTTTTCGCGCGATTCGTCTTTGGCGGCCATGACGAGCTCGGTGGCTTCTTCACCGATTTTTTTCAGGAAGGCATCGGGACCCTTGGCCAGCAGGCGCGCACTGTACGATGACTCGGGGTCCCCGCCGTTTTTGGGCAAGCGGCTTTCCAGAGTATCGGCCAGTCGGGACAGAATCTCTTGGGCATTTGACATGTCGTGGTCCTGAATTATTTGTAAATGTGCCCGGGGTCTTTCAGAACGGGCTCGATGCTGTTCCAGACGGCGTCATGTGCAGCGGCATTCGTTGCCGACACGGGTTTCCCCCGGGCGTCGTCAAGACGACGGTAGAAGCAGCTTTCGCGACCGGTATGGCAGGCAATACCGCCGTCTTGCTTGACCTTCAGCAAAATGACGTCGGCATCGCAATCCAGCCGCACTTCAAGCAAGCGCTGGGTATGACCCGACTCTTCCCCTTTGCGCCACAAGCGTTGGCGTGACCGCGACCAGTACACCGCGCGGCCGGTGGTCACGGTTTCGGCCAGTGACTCGGCATTCATCCACGCCACCATCAGAATCACGCCGGTGTCGGCGTCTTGAGCGATGGCGGGTATCAGTCCTTGATCGTCAAATTTGACGTCAGCAATCCAGGCAGTCATGTTGAAAGTGTTCCGATCAATGTCTTACAGCCGAACCGGGATGCCGTGTTTGGCCATGAGTGCTTTGGCTTCACGCACGGTGTGGTCACCAAAGTGGAAAATGCTGGCCGCCAATACGGCGCTGGCACGCCCTTCGGTAACGCCATCGACCAGGTGCTGCAGGTTGCCCACCCCGCCCGAGGCAATCACCGGTACCGGCACGGCATCTGATACAGCGCGTGTCAGTTCAAGGTCAAACCCGGCTTTGGTGCCGTCGCGGTCCATGCTGGTGAGCAGAATTTCGCCGGCCCCGTACGCCGCCATTTTTTCGGCCCATTCCACGGCATCAATGCCGGTGGCCTTGCGACCGCCATGCGTGAAAATTTCCCAACGCGAGGGCTCGCCCTCGGCCGAAACGCGGCGCGCATCAATGGCCACCACAATGCATTGCGAACCATGATAGTCAGATGCCTCGCGCACCAGTTCCGGGTTGCTGACGGCGGCGCTGTTAATGGACACCTTGTCGGCCCCTGCGTTCAGCAGGCGCTGGATATCGGCTACCTGGCGCACGCCACCGCCGACGGTCAGGGGAATAAACACCTGCGAGGCCACGGCTTCGATAATCGGCAAGATCAGGTCACGGTTGTCGCTGGTGGCGGTGATGTCAAGGAATGTGAGTTCGTCGGCCCCTTGTTCGTTGTAGCGGCGCGCAATTTCAACCGGGTCACCGGCATCAACCAGCCCGACAAAGTTCACCCCTTTGACGACCCGGCCTGCGGTCACGTCAAGGCAGGGGATGATGCGTCGCGTTAGCCCTGTATCGGCAATGGCTTTGGCCGTCAGGTCGGGCGCGCCGGAGGCTGCGCCCAGCGGTGATCCGGGCGTTGTGGTCATTCTGTTTCGCCGTTCAGTTCGTCGGCCAGTGCCTGGGCTTCGGCGAAGTCCAGTGTGCCTTCGTAAATACTGCGACCCAGAATGGCGCCCTGGACGCCTTCTTCTTCGACGGCGCACAGGGCGTGGATGTCTTTCAGGTCGGTGACGCCGCCGGAAGCAATGATGGGAATGCTGACGGCTTGCGCAAGTTTGACAGTGGCGTCAATGTTGACGCCCGACAGCATGCCATCGCGGCCAATGTCGGTGTAAATGATGGCTTCACAGCCGTAGTCTTCAAATTTGCGGGCAATGTCGTACACGTCGTGACGTGTGAGTTTGCTCCAGCCGTCGGTGGCGACTTTGCCATCGCGCGCATCGAGGCCGACGATGATGCTGCCCGGAAAGGCGCTGCAGGCGTCGCGCAGGAAGCCTGGATCTTTGACGGCGGCCGTACCGATGATGACGTAAGAAATGCCGATATCGAGATAGCTTTCGATGGTGTTCAGGTCACGAATGCCCCCGCCAATCTGCACCGGGATCTCGTCATCCATTGCTTTCAGGATGGATTTGATGGCGGACAGGTTCTTCGGGGTACCGGCAACAGCGCCGTTCAGATCAACCAGGTGCAGGCGACGCGCACCCTGGTCCAGCCATTCGGTGGCCATGGCCGCCGGGTCTTCCGAGAAAATAGTGGCGTCGGCAAGATCGCCCTGGCGCAAGCGTACGCAGTGTCCGTCTTTGAGGTCGATAGCGGGGATGAGAAGCATGATCGGAGTCAGTCAAACGAAAGAAAAGAGGGGAAGGTGGCGTAACCGCTTAAGGGTTCCAGTCGACAAAGTTGCGATACAGGCGTAAGCCCGGGTCGGCACTTTTTTCAGGGTGAAACTGAACAGCAAAAATATTATCGGCAGCCACGGCGCAGGTAAAGGTCAGGCCGTAGTGCGTTTGTCCTACGGTCAGTGCCGGGTTGGCGGGAACCGCATAATAACTGTGGACGAAGTAGAAGTGGGTGCCGTCGTCAATGCCATTCCACAGGGGGTGGCTGCGGGTTTGTTGCACCC
>CAYTSJ010000006.1:0-17270 GCA_964440385.1 uncultured Pusillimonas sp.
GACTCGAAAAAGGTCGAGCAGCGCAGCAGGGCCCAGCGCAGACAATTGCCAGCCACGAAAGACGTGCAGGGCAAGTGCCGTAAACAAGGCCAGACAGATCCACAGCCAGGGTGTGGTTGTCAGGCCCGCCAGCAAGGCGCAGGCGGCCACCAGGCTGGTCAGCACCAAGGACAAAACGATATACCCCAGCGGCAACGTGAGCAGGTCAAGCGCAAGGTCAAGGCAAACTGCACTGTGACGTTGCCAGGCCTGCAGCAAAAGCGTCGGGATATACGCTTTTATGACAGCAAACCGACCGGCTTCCCAGCGCTGTCGTTGCGAGTCAGCACCTTTGCCAGAGGCGGGAAGCTCTGCCTTGACGATGGCCTCGTCAGCGTAATGAACACGGATGCCTTCAAGCCCCAGTTGCACGCCATACTCGACATCTTCAGCAAGTGAATAGACGTGCGGGGGGTGGGTGTTCATCAAGTGGCGACTGAAGCACATGCCATTGCCACGCAGCCCGCACGATACCCCCAGACGCTCCCGTGCCCGCGAGCGCACCGCATGGAAGGCTGAATAGGCGATGGTCATGAGACGGGTTCGCCAGGAGTCTTCGGGGTTCAGGACCCCATAATGGGCCTGGATGGCATCGGCTCCACCAGCCAGCCGTGCGGCAAAGGCTGCCAGCAGGTTGGTCGACACCTGGGTGTCAGCATCGATAACGACAATGGCGTCGGCCTGGGCCGATGACAGGCAATGCTGTATGCCGGCCTCGAGGGCGTAGCCTTTGCCGCGGCGGGTGGTGTCCGTGCGCTGAAGCACGGTTGCGCCCGCCGCCTGTGCCAGCGCAGCCGTGTTGTCGGTGCAATTGTCGGCAACAACAACAACGCGAAATCTGTTGGCGGGCCAGTCAAGAAGTTTGAGGCTGGCCAGAGTGTTTTCAATGATCTGGGCCTCATTGTGTGCCGGAATCAGGATGTCGAACAGGGTGTCGCGGCGCGTAACGGCAGGGGCAGGCAGGGCGGCTGACAGCACCGTCAGGACGAGCAGATAAATGCAGCCCGCCAGCGCGGGCAGCAGCAGTATCAACACCATCAGATTAATCAGAAGGCTTGTCATGGGATCAGGCGTACTCCTGGTAAAGCCAGCCGGAAAGGACGGCGATTTTCCCAAAGTTGGCCCATGTTTTGGCGAGCCAGCGTGCGCCATGGTGGCGGCCCAATGGCAAGGTCAGCAGCGCAAGTGCGGCGGCCAGCAGCATTTGTACCAGCGCGCGGGCAAAGAACACGGCACGACGGGGCAGTGATGGGGGGGTGCGGGTCAGGCGACCTTTCAGAAAGTGCCGGGCGTAATCCTGGCCCCCTCGCATGGCGCGCCGAAGAATCCACCCCAGGGTCATGCGTTTTGCATCAACGGGTTCGTCAACAATGGCCTCGTCGCACCAGATGATCCGAACCCCTTTTTGGGCCAACCGCGTCAGCAGGTCGCTGTCTGAACCGCCAGTGACGCCGTAGGCGGGGTCGAAGACCGGGTTCTCATCAGCGACCGCAGACTGATGCAGCAGGGCGTTGCCGATACGCATTGTGTTCAATGGAACAACCGTACCGGTTGGCATGCGCGGACATTCGTAAAGTTGACCGCGCCGGATCCAGTCGGGGGCGCTGTCCGGCACAACCGGGATGACGGGGGCCAGCAGACCGGGCGCACCGTGTTTTGTGGCGCAGGCCAGCAGGGTTTCCAGCCAGCGCTCTGAAGGCCGTTCGTCATCATCGATGAACGCCAGCCACGGGCCGCTGGCCAGGGCGATAGTCATGTTGCGTGTCAGGGCGATGTTCTTTTCAGGCTGGATGGCGTATTTGACCTGGATACGGCGTTCATGACGCTGCCTGAATGCCTCGACACACTCGCGGGCGCTTCCTTGCGCATCATTGTCAACAATCACAATTTCATCCGGCGGGCGTGTCTGTCTGGCCAGCTCGTCAAGCAGGCGTGTCAATTGTTCGGCACGCCGGTAAGTTGCCATGCAGATACTCACCGGCCCGGTGGCCGCATCGCCAAGGTCAGGGCAAACGTAGCGGGTGCTCATTGGGTCTCCGAAGGTCGTGGACGGGGCGCCGGGCGGATGACGACCTCGTACCAGGGGCTGGCGGTTTGTGCCTGATCATGCAACGTTACCCATGTAAAGCCGGCCTCAGGCCCGGCATGCAGGGCTTCGGGTGGCAGAGGCTGGCGTCGTTGTCCTTTGCCGTTCAGGGGGTAGACAGTGATCCGAGAGGCGTCATGCGGCAGGCGTAACCCGACAGGTGTGCGTTTAAGCCATGACGGAGCCTGGGCTGACAACATGGCCGAACGCGCTTTGCCTAGCGGGTCGGGCTCCAGCGTCAGCCAGCCCGGCTGCCCGGGGTAGGGAATCAGTGCTTTCGGGCGCGAGGGGATTGAACCCGGTTGCGTACCGGTGGTGTCGCTGCCAAGGCTGACCAGCAGGCGTGACGATTCAGCCAGCGGCAGGCCATCTTCAGGGGTCACGAGAATTTGCACAGATTGTGCGGGTGGGCTTGCCAGACGCAGTGCCAGCGGCCCGACCTGCAGCACTTCATCGGCATTCATTTTGCCTGCAACGCCCCAATACATGGGGGTGTCGATCAGCAAGCGCTCGCGGTTTGCGTCGTGTCGCGCATGCGCAGAGGGGCGGCCCGAAGCGGGCGACTCTGTTGGTTTTCTGGCTGGTACGGACGGGTCGGACGGGCGGTTGTCGAACAGAACGTCCTGGGCCAGTTGATCAGACCAGGCATGTTGCAGGGAAAGCCCGAAGCGGGTTTCGAGGTGTCTTTCCAGTGGCCCTGTCCGGATATGCCCCTGGGTAACCAGGTACAGGCGATCTTTGGGTGTCAGCGGCAACGCGGTGATACGTTGCAGGGCAGGAATCCGGAATTCCCGGAATGCGCGCGCACTTTGTGCGGTCAGTGCATATTTCCCCCAGTCGCCGCTTAGCGAAAAGTACCAGGGGGCTTCTTTGCGATCCAGCGTATCGTCGTAGCGGTAAAAAAACAGCCCGTCCCAGTCTTGCAGAGATGCAACGGCCACCATGACAGGCAGAATTTCTGCCCCCCCGGGGGTTGGAAAAGGCTGGTTGAATTCGCTCACCACAAAGGGCTTGGCATTGTCGCGTCGCAGGGCCAGCCCCAGAAGACGCGTCATGCCTTTGCCCGAGGCCGACATTTCCTGAACACGCCAGTCAGTGGATTGCCAGGGGTTGCCATTGGCATAGACGTGATGCCCGACATAGACGTGATCGTCGATGTAGTCCATTTCCCGGTGGGAATCAAGGTTGAGAATGCCACCGTACGTCATTTGCGTGCCGGTGACGGGCACCGGAGTACCCGTGGCGGTCTTGATGACGGACTTCATCCGGTTGAGGTAGCGGCTGTCCATCGACGCCAGGAAGCTCAGGAAGTCGTATCTGTAAATCTGGACTGGATCAGGATGGTCGGGGTCATCGGCTTTCAGGCCCAGATCTTTTCCCAGACGGGTCAGGCGATTTGCGATTCGTTCTGCAACCGAAGGGGTTGCTGAGGTAGCCCCGGAGATTGTGGTGGCGGGTAACGCGGCGCTGTCCGGGTCATCACAGTTATCCCACGCGGCGCAGGCGTTCTTTATCGAGCCGTAACGTTGTTCGATCCAGGCGTCCCAGTGCTTGCGAAGCTCTGGAGCATAGGCCGAGGGGATGGCGTTATGCCAGGTATCACCGTACCAGGCGTCGCCTTGCCATGCGGCCAGCAATGACGATTCGTTATTGATTTCGACCATCGCCAGAGCCGGGTTGTCGACCAGGCCCAGACGGCGAATCAATTCTTGTGCGTAGCGTTCCTGCCGTTCGATCAGCTCGGGGTAGTAGACATGGATGGGCGTTCCGACCGAGGCGGGTCGCGACTGTTGGTTGTCGAGAGGGGGCAGGCCGTCAATGTCGGGGCGGAACCGATAGCCGACGCGCAGGTTCAGGTTGATGTAAATACCGTTTTCTGACAGGGCTTCAACAAATGTCTTTAAGCGATCGATCGCTACCGGGTTGAAGCTGGGGTAGGGGCCCGTTGACAGGACACTGCGTGGAGGGTTGGTCTCGTCCACTGCCATGGTGTCCAGATGATGCAGTCGTACAGCGTTGATCCCCAGCTTGCGCAACCGGGCAGCCATCGCCTGCGCCTGGTTTTGTGCCGGGAAGTTGGCGGCAAAACTCAGGTTGACGCCAAAAAACCGGATGCGTTTGTCGTCAGGAGTGCCGGGTATCTGGTCGGGACCCACGGTATAAAAATGCCGGCCTTGCACAAAAACCTGATCGGCTGGGCCCAGCGGCTGATTAAGGGCAGATTTGTCGGGAGCCCCTGTCAGACGATGTTCTTCAATGGTGAAGGTGTAATAGCCCGGGTCGGATGCGGGCCCGGCGACCTGGGCTTGTGCCAGGTCAGCCAGACACGCAAGCAGGGTTGTGGTGCCCGTGAGCAGGCAACGGGTCAAGTATGATAAAGTTTGCCGGCGCCGGCTCATAACGCCTCCGCCTCTTGATCTGACCGGTTTTGGCTGGCCGGGCGCCACGCGCTGTGTGTTGATGGCATTTTTGTACCGCCAGTTTCGAGCCAGTACAACCGGGCCGAGACCGTAACGGATGAAAACAGCAAAATGATGTTTTGGAATTGGGCGCTGCTCAGGAAGTCAGTTTCTGTCACATTGCTGATCACAATCATCATGAGTATGGCCAGGAACAGCCCCCCCTGGGGGCGGTCGTATTTCATCAGTTTCAGGATGCTGACGATGTGCCAGACCAACAACCCCATAAACAAGCCAAGACCAATCACCCCCAGCTCATTGAGCAGGTCAAGATAGCCATTGTGGCCGTGAGCCGGCATCCAGCCGAATTCGTCGGCAATAAACTGGGCGGGGCTGCCCGCACCCAGCCAGAACGCCCCGTAGCCGATGCCGGTGACCGGGTGCTGGTTGATCGAAAGCAGAAGGATTTGCCAGATTTCAGTGCGCCCGGTCAGGTCGGTACCTTTGTCGAAAATGGCAGCGATCGGGCCCACGATGGTGCCCCAGGTCGGTAGCTGGGCATTAACAACATAGTAAAAATGCACAAAGAGAACGACCCCGCAAAAGGCTGAAATAATCAGGATGGTGTTCAGGTAGTGACCTTGCAGCCAGGTCCGATAGGTGTACAGATAGACTCCACACGCAAGAACGGTCAGAATAGTGGCTGTTGAACTTTTGGTCATCAGGAGCATGAACAGGCTGAACGCAATGCCCGCTGCACTGATCCGGCGATTTTCTGTGCGGGTTGTCCACTCATAAAGCCAAAGCAGCGTGGCATATCCCGACACACTACCCAGCAGGTTCTTTTGCCAAGTGATCCCGCGCCAGGCTCCCCCCAAAGCGTCGTCAACGCCGATGTGGGGCAACGTGATGGCCGTCAGGAATGAAAGCACACAGATTGTGGTCAGGGTGATGCGTAGCGTTCTGAGCAACTGGCCCGTCCCGCCGATGGGCGGGGCGACGCACAACCCCGCCAGCACCAGCCCACCAAGTGTAATAACGCGTTTGAGCGTTACGACCGGATAGGGAGACCAGACTATGGAGGCTGCACAGTAAATGACGACCAGCAACAGAAAGGGATTGAGTGCTTTCAATACCGGAAGTGCAACGGGTAAGTGTCGATAAGCAATGAATGCTGCGATCAGGAAGATGGATGAAAGCTGCAGTTGTCGGATCATCGAGCCTTCGGATAGATCCGTACTCAGGCGCAGGGTGATGTCAAGATAAGCCAGGGTGGTGGGTACCAGGGCTACAACCATGCACAGTACGATCAGAAGATTGATCAGCACCGAGGTGCTTGCGGGTACCGCAAAAGAGGCACGATGTTCATTTTGCATAGGGCAGGCGCTCGCGAAGGCGACGCAGTTGCTTGGCCAGCCAATGGGGAGCGGTGCGGCCGTCGTCGGGGTCTTCGAATTCGTTGTAAATACCGCCAACGATGGCGCCGCCAGCCGCCTGGATCATGCGTTTGGTTTTGCGGATGTCGGCCACCGGCGTACGATGTTGACGCGCCACAATCACACAGGCGTTGACCTGCTGGGCAATCAGTTGGGCATCAGGGAACAGGTTCATGGACGGCGTGTCCAGAATCACAATGTCGAATTGATCGGTGACATCGTCGAAAATGTTCTGTAACGCTGGTGCCAGGAGCAATTCAGCCGGGTTCGGGGGTAATGGGCCGGCGTCAAGCAAATACAGTTTGGCAAAACTGGTTGAAATCAGGCAGTGCGCTAGGGCTCTGCGTTTGGACAATACCGATGAAAGCCCTTGCCGGCGCTGGCTGTCGAGTACGCCGGAGTGCTGTGCTTCACGCAGGTTGGCGTTGATCAGCAGCGTACGCTGCCCGTTCTGTGCAAATGCCAGCGCCAGGCTGGTGGCGACATAAGATTTTCCCTCGTCGCTATTGGGGCTGACTATGGCAATGGTCTGGTTTTTCCCGGCATCCAGCTGCAACAGCAGTTGGGTACGAATCTTGCGGATGGCTTCGGCCTCTGGCGTATGTGGCGCATAGGCAATCGGAAACCCCGCCAGTGCGGCATCGGCCGAGGCAATGGGATACTGATATTGTTTTGAAAGGGCCTGTTTGACCTCGTCTTCGCGAAGCAAGCCCAGTGCGATGGCCGCATCGCCAAATCTCAGGTTGCCCTCCGCCTGTTTCTTGATGATGGTCTCAACGTCAGCGCTTGTCAAACGTCCTGATTCAACAAAAAAATCTCCGATTCGTATGCTGTCAGGTGACGGTTTGCCAGAGACGGTGGGTTCAATCACGGGTTCCGTTTGCGCCGTTGTTGTTTCTGTCAATTCCTTTTCGGGTGCAGGGGTGGTCTGAGTCGCATTACCGGCGATCAGGGTCCTGAGTGAAACCGGTCGCTTCATAGTAGCGTTTCCTTAAGGCCGATGCGGCCGAGCAGCGGCAGTTCTGGGTCGCCCATCATGTCCTCGGCAATGTGAACACGGCGGTTTAAAAGTTCAAGCAGCAAGGCCAGCGCAAGCGCAATGAACAGCCCGACCATCAGGCCCAGCACGAGATTGACCTTGAGATTGGGCTTGCTGGGAGCAGACGGCAGTTCTGCATTTCGCAAAATGGCGACATTGGGTGAGACGACGTTGGTGGCAATAACCAGTGAGTCATACCGCTGCAAGGCCGCGTTATAGACTTGCTGCGCACTGGCAAGCTGGCGCTGGAAAGCGGCAATCTGATCGCGCTGGTCCATTTTTTTGAGCATGGTGGTGCGCAGGCGGTCGATGCTGCCTTCGACATCGGAAATTTGCTCGTTAAGACGTGTAATGTTGCTGTCGGCGCCGGCCAGAATGACGGCGGCTTCTTTGGCAATCCATGCCAGCAGTTTGGTTCGCTCGGAGGCCAGCCCGCGGATTGACGGGTGGTTCGGCCCGAAAGCCCCTTGTTTCTCGCCCAGTTGGCGGTCAACATATCCCAGTTGGGATTTGAGCGTATTGATAATAGCCGTCTGGTTTACCATCGGAAGCTCTTCGGGTTTGAAACCGGCCGCCAGCAGGCGTTGTGTAGAGTCGCGCTGGGCCCGTGCTTCTTGCAGTGCGCTTTGCAGCATGATCCGGGTTTTGTTCAGTTCATTGAGTTGTTGTGACTCTTGGTCGCCGTGCTCTTGTACGTTCAAAATATCGTTTTCTTGCTGATACGCCGTTAATTTGTTTTGAACCGTATCAACCTCTCTTCGAAGTTGTTCAAGCTGGGCGTTATATTGCTCGAGGCGGCTGCGTGCCGCTGAAAACGCCATTTGCTCGCCCAGGGTGATGTAGGCTTGAACAATCGCGTTGGCGAAATTCTGGGCCTGTTCCGGAGAGCGGCCGTTGAACTCGATGGTGACGACACGGCTGCCTTTGAGCCGCTGGATGTCGATGTTGTCCATGATCTGCTTGATCAGCAGCTGATCTGCGGCTTCCTCGCCGTCGTTACCGGCGCTCTTGCGGTAGTCGGGTGATGCCCTGAGATTCAGGTTGTCTATGACGTTTTCAACAACGCGCTGGCTGCGCAGCAGGTCAAGCTGGGTTTGCATATAGCTATCATCCAGCATTGCCGATAAACGCTGGGCTGCAATCGGGTCGTTTTCGCGGTAATCAATGTAGATGTCTGTTGAGGCAGTCCAGACTCTGGGAAGAAAAAGGCTGATCAGAACCGTAAGGGCAAAAATGGCAAGGGCGACATTGACGATCAGTCGCTGCCGCGCACGCAACATGGCAACAATCTGCCGTGGAGACAGAATGCCCGACTCACTGCCTGGAAGGCCCGCAATGGCGGGATTTGCATTTTGAATCATTGTGATGAATCAGCCATGTCAATTGAAAACGCCTTCTCATTGCTCAGGGGTGTTTCAAGGTCTCGTTCAGGAATTTCCCAAACCAGCAGTTTCGGAGGTGTTTGAGTGAAGGCTGCGCTTTGGAAATAGGCGTGAGCCGCGCCGGAAAATGAACCACCGTCCTTGGCCAGATTCGCGATCGGGGTTTGCAGGGCTTGAGCCAGAAAATCTGCAAAATGCGATGTGCGCGAGAATGAGGTGCCGATCAGCGCCACTGAGGGCAGGTTGGTGTCGCCGAATAGGTCGTCTTCCGACAGTGTTGAGTTATCGGGTGCGTGTGGTGTTTTAAACCGAAGAAGAGTGACATTTTCCCCGACCGGTTGTAGCCAATAGGGAAGCCAGTCAATACCGGCGAGCCTGACCAGGTCGCCTTCCCAGGGGCGTGCAGGTTCGGTAACGACAGTCAATGTTTGCCGGGGCTCGGGCGCCGCGCTGAGCCGGGTCTTGATCGTTTTGACCAGTTCGATTGCGGCGATCTCGGCGCCCGCCTGGCTCCAGTGGGTATCGTTGCGCAGGAAAGCCGTATCTGGCAGGGTCGCCAGCGCAGCTGTTAAATCAATGGCCGAGACCCCGTGCTGCTGCAACTGCTCCACCCATTGTGAGGCTCGTGGGCCCAGTGTTGCCGGACGCTGAAGTGCGCACAGATGGCTGGCCATGATGCGGCTTTTGTCGGGCACGATCGCCACAAAAAGCGTGATGCCGCGCTGGACCAGGGCTTTTTGTATGTTAATGACCTGTTCCAGGCGGGCTGCACTGGCCCTTGTTGCCTCAGGGTGAACCGCAAGCTCTTCGGCCAGAAACAACCACCCCGTGCAGCCTTGGCGAACCTTGGGCCCAAGATCGCCCAGTACCAGCCAGTTCGCCGCGCGTTGCAGGTGGGCCGCGCCTTCTGCCAGAGCCGTGTCGGCCAGTTCTCCCGCAATGTCGTTGCTGGCCGTACCATCGAGCAGTTGCATGATTGAGTGCGTTGCGAGTTCGGGCCGGGTGTCTGAACTGAACAGCAGATTTACATTCAGAACAAATCCAGCCAGCATGAGCAAAATCATTCCGGTTGCCGCCAGTGATCCCCCCGCGTTTGCCGCAAGGCGAGTATCTTCAGTGCGATTGTTAATGTCAGGCGTCATCAGAACTGGAAGTACAAGAACGGGGTTGAGCCACGGCTGGCCAGCAAACTGTAAGACAACAGAAAGGCGGCCAGAGGCCAGAACCCTCGCAGGCAGTCCAGCGCACGGGCCGCTGCCAGTCCGTTGAACCAGGGCTGCAGTCTCGGCGCAACGACACACGCAACACCGCCCATGGCCGCCGCCCAGTGGGCCGGCCTCCAGGCCAGTGTCAGGGCGTCGCCCAATGCCAACCCGTTCAGGCCGAATTGTCCGGCGTACATTGTCAGGGCATTGTCAAAATTGGTGGCGCGAAACAGGGTCCAGGCCAGCATCACAAACAACAGTGTTATGACATGAGCGAGAACCGACGGCAATTCGGGCCAACCCGCCTCGTGCCAGAGCCGGTTGATGCTCAGCGCTGCACCGTGAGCCAGACCCCAGAACATAAAGTTCCAGCTGTCACCTCCATGCCATAGACCGGCGATACCCATGGTCAACAGCAAATTTCGGTAAGTTTTCCAGACCCCGAAGCGATTACCGCCCATCGGGATATAGAGATAATCACGAATCCAGCTTGACAGCGAAAGATGCCAGCGGCGCCAGAAGTCCTGGATGTTGCGGGCCAGATATGGATTGTTGAAGTTTTCGGGGAAATGAAACCCCATCATCTGTCCCAGTCCAATGGCCATGGCGCTGTAGCCGGCAAAATCAAAAAACAACTGCAATGTATACGCCCCGCAACCCAGCCAGGCATCTGCCAGAGTGGGCGCCGGTAAGGCAAAGGCAACATCGACAATCGGGGCCAGGGTATCGGCGATCAATACTTTCATGCTCATGCCGATCATGAAGCGACGGGCGCCTTGCCGGAAATTGGCCCAATTCATGGCCCGGCGTTCAAGCTCTTGATGAACCCACTCGTACCGGATAATGGGGCCGGCAATGAGTTGCCCGAACATCGCCAGATAGGTCCCGAAGTCGATGAAAGAGGGTTGCGCCTGAACCGTACGCCGTTGCACATCGACCAGATACGAGATGGCCTGAAGAATAAAAAAAGAAAGCCCGGCGGGCAGTGCAATGCGCTGCCATTCAAGAGGCATTGCGCCAAGCCAGACGGCGGTTTCGTTATATGTTGTGACGGCAATGTTGGTGTACTTGAACCAGCACAGAATGCCCACATTGACCACAACCAGCACGGTCAGCCAGTGTTTGAGCCGTTGTGGTTGTTGTGAGTGCCTTGCGTTTTCCATGGCCAGTGCCCCGCGCCAGGCGATTGCCGTTACCCCGATCAGCAACACCAGGAACATGGGGCTCCACCAGGCGTAGAACAGCCAGCTCCCAAGCAGTAAAACGATATTGCGCCACGCCGCCGGGGTCACCATGTCAATCATGAGGAACCCGGGTAAAAACAGCGTCAGAAACTCAAGCGAGGTAAAGACCATAGGCAGTAGAGGCGATCAGCGTGGGCATGCGTAGTGAAACGGACTAAAAGGCCATGGTGTCGGTTGCCGGTACTATCCGGGTCCCTTCATCAGAGGGCAGCAAGAAAAGGGTGTAGCGCCCCGCCGCCTCCAGAGGCCCTAATGCCACTGGCTCGCCCACGGGCTTGTCGTCGCAGGTCAGCTGCACGCTCAAGCTTACGGGGTTGATCATGCGGCGTTCCGATACGCTGTCGGATGCAATGGCCTTGAAAATGGCCAGGTTGCGTCCGGCTACCTGAATGCCGGCATTCGGGCATTGATGTGAAAGGTTGTACGCTGCCAGCGAGGCCTTGAGCGCATTGAAGTCTTCGGGGGCCTCACGCAGCGTGCGTATCGTCAAGGCTCCACTACTGTCATTCAGGCCAATGACGGTAACGAATTCGCCCGGCTTAATGGTAGTTTCCGAGCTTGCCCGGGCTTGGTCCTGGGTGAAATCACCTTTCAGGGGGCGGTTTGCCGCCACCGGCAGGTAGTCTGACACGGGCTGACTGGACGGTAGTTCCAGAGGGGGGCGACCTTTTGCGCCAACGACCGCCATAGGCTTGCCGCTGCCGTTCACAAAGCGAATGAACGCCGCATCTTCGGCGGGCCCGGTTTCATAAAGCGGGATATCTCTGGCCAGGGCGGGGGCGCAGAGCAGCCCCGTCAGCACCAGTATAAGACCGCAACGAAGAGAGTTCATGGCGTCGGCTTTTTAAGTTTCTGGACGACAGGGGCGGCCGCAATCGCCTGGGTCAGCGCCTGACCCCATTGTCTGTACCCGCTGGCGGTGAAGTGCTGGCCGTCGACAGTGGGCCACTCCCCGGGTTTGGACATTGTCAACGAGTTGATGTAATCGCAGGGCTGCACATTGGACGCCAGAAAGCTCGAGACCTGCTTGACGCGGGCGAAGTCTTTTTTGTACTTGCCGCCTTCGGTTCCCCAGGCCGGCCCGACCCACACGCAGGCTGTGCTGCTGGCAGAAATGGCTTTGGTGAGCTGAGTTGTATTTTGCCAGGCCCATGTCTTCATGAAGCTGCCCGTCCCATAGCCGCCCATGGTGTCTCCCATGACAACCACGACAAGATCCGGTTTTTCATGGGTCAGTAGATCAGAGATAGGGCGAGTTCTGGCGCCGCTAGCCTTGAAGACGGGTTTGTCGGTGCCTTTGCGTTCGCCTTCACCGCAGTCACCCGGGGTGGCTTTGATCCAGCCGCCAGGGTTTGATCCGCACACGCCGATGCTGTGTACGACGGCACCTTGTTTGGTTAGCCCATCATGCAAGGTGGTAATGAGGTAATCGGGGGCGGTCAGGTGGCTGTCGCCAATAATCAGGATACTCAGTCCGGCAAGAACCGAAGTGATCATATGTCATCTCCTTCAACAAGGTTGCGTAGGCTCGAGCTAGTTCGCATACGGCCCCCGGTACGGTTTAACGGGCAGATCGAGGTCGCGATTACTGGGGTAGAAGTAGTAACGCAGGTACAGGCCACCACCCCACTGGCGGTAATCCTTGGCGTTGTTCAAACCCAGGTGGCTGCCCAGAATCAGGTGGTCGGACAGCCGGTATTCAGCTGCGCCCTGAAGGTTGTAGCTTAAGCCCGTTTTGGACTGACCCGAATAGAGGTTGGTTGCACCCGCATAGCCCATGGTGCGTGCATATTGCACCGACGTTTGCGACTGTGCCTGGAGTAGTGAATCGGTCGGGAAGTAATCCGCGCCGTCTTCCTTGAAGCGTTCAACACCGATGGACCCTTGCAGCCGGTAAGAAAAACGTCCGCTGCGCTGAGCCCAGGTAAATGGAATGCTCAGGGTGTACATTGACTGCGGGCTGAAGTAACCCCCATGCCCGTAGGTGAAAAACCGCTGGTTTTTGTCGTAGAACGTGGCTCCAAGGTTCAGGCCCGCGGTAAACAGTTCGTTGGGGTTGCGCACCAGGTGCCAGTAGATGCCTGCACCAAGGTTGGTGCGCGAGTTATTGGCGACGTTGTTGCCGCGCAGGGCATGCCATCCGCTATAGGCGTAAATGCCGGCGCGGTCGCCGTCTTGCCCTGCCTGCAGTTGTACACCGGTGGCCGTGACACCGCCCCACTTTAAACCGCTGTACTGGTCGGTTACACCGGCAAAGGATGTGACGCTGTCGGTGACCGCCCTGCGCGAGACGTCGGCGCTGTACCAGGTGCGATCCCGTTCATTGATCAGACCTTCGTATTTGACGCCACCAATGATGTTTGTCTCCTGGAAGCCGAGCGGCGTAGACCCCAGATCCACCGTGAGCCCTTGATAGTTGTAGCCTACGGCGACACCGACTCCGCTGTCGCGTTGCCGTCCGGCAGGAGCCTCGGTGTTGAGTGCTTGCGCATCCCCCCAGCGATTGTTCTTTGCAATGCTGTCGTACAGGGCGACGGATCCGGATCCGAAGCGTTCGCGGCTGTAGTAGTTTTGGTCGACATCGCCGGACTTCAGCTGAACAGCGGTCGCTTCCAGCGTAAGCTTGCCTTCGCCAACCGGCAGCTTGACTTGCAGAGCGGCTTGCTGATCGTCCAGTTTGCTCAAGCCTGACTCACCGTTGTTACTGCGGGCGGTGGTGGCCAGGGTCACTTCAGGGTTACGCAAGTCACGTAGCTCGGCCAGTTCCTGATTCAGGTTATCAATTTGGGTTGGGGCATTGTTTTTCAGGGGGGGCGGATTGTTTTTCTGCAAACTGGCCAGCGCAGCAGCCGGCTCCAGGGGGGCTGCCCCTGGTGAGGCCACCAGAGGCGGCGGTGCAACAGGCTGTGTCGGGGCCATGGTTCGGGGTGCACTGCTGCGTATGACGGGCTCGCTGGCAGCCGACGCAGGTTCCGAAAGCAACGTGGGGGCTGTTGCCACTATTTGCGGTGTGGGTTGAGGAGCCGGAGCGGCAGCCGCTGGAGCCGCCAGCAATACCTGAGGTTCGGCGGGTCGGGGTGCTGCAAAAGCAGGTGTGCTGTTTGCGGCAAGACGACTTGCCTGACCTTTTGGTGCTGCACCGGAGAACGGGTTTCGATACACATCAGGCTGAACGGCTGCCGGCACGGGTTGCGCACTGGCCAGGGTGGGCGCAGATGACGCTGCAAGGGCAATGCGGCTGTTTTCTGCCTCGACAGCAGCAGTCATAAGGTCAAGCGCTTTACCGCTTTTACCCTGCGATCGGTAAATGCGAGAGGCAATGGCCAGAATTTCCGGGTTTTTGGGCGTTAGCGCCAGGGCACGGTCAATTGCGGATTCGGCGTAGTTCTTTTCGCCCGTTCTGGAGGCCGACATAGCGGCCGCCAGTTGCAGGTTGGCGTTATCCGGGTCATTCTGGATCAGGCGTTTGTAGTAGTTCAGGGCCTGCTTGTCGTCGCCGCTGTCTGCATACATACGTGCCAAAGCGGCCAGGGCTGACGGATCATTGGGTCGTTGGGCCAATGCTGGGGCCAGAACGTCATAGGCTCTGGCCAGGTTCCCTTGTTCACGTAGCAAATCAGCCTGGCGGACGGTATGGAAGAATTGCAGGTCAGCGTAGCTGTCTTTCTGTGCAGGGGTCAGCGTGCGCGATTGCAAATCTCGCATTAGCGCCGTGGCCTGTGCGTCATTGCCGGTTTTCATCAGAAGCCCGGTATACGTTAGCAGCGTATCCGTTGAGTTGCCGGTCTTTTGCAGTTGATCTTTCAGCAGGGCCAGCCCTCGCGCATTGTCACCGGCATCAACATAGGCCGATGCTATCGGCCCGACCAGGGCGGCGTCGTTCGCCGCGTCGGGTTCAATGCGGGCCAGAATGGTTCGTGCCTGCTGGATGTTCCCGCGTTGAGCCAGTGTCGAAGCTTCTTCGGCCTGAACCAGTACGCCTGCCCGTCGGGTCAAGGTATTGATATCGGCAGTACGCTCATCGGGTTTGATGCGCTGTAACGTGGCATACGCGGCGGACCACTCGCCCAGGTCCGCCGACAGCAGGGCGCTGCTGTAAAGCGCATCGGTCATGTCGGGTCGTGACTGAACCAGGCTGTCAACCAGGTTGCGCGCTTCTGCCCGGTTGCCACGTTTGACATAAAGGCGGGCCAGGTCCAGACGGATCCAGGGGTTGTTCGGGTCATCGCGCAGGGCGTGCTCGAGTGCGGCTTGAGCCCCTGCCTGGTCTCCGCTTTGCAGTGCGGCTTTGGCACGACCGGTAGCAATGGAAGCGCGCAGTTTATTCACGTCGGCCGGATCAAGACGACGGTTGGCGGCCAGCCGGTTAAGCAACGTCGAAGCATCGTCGATTTTCCCGGTCTGAGCTAGCGCATTGGCCAGACCCTGCAGGGCTTCAACGTTACGCGGCTCGCCGAGCAGAGCCCGTCGATAGGCTTGTTCGGCCTTCTCAGGCTGCCCTTCATCGGCATAAGTGCCACCAATGATATTGTGTGCGGCAGCCACTTTTTGATCAATTTTGGAGGCTTGTTCGGCCAATGCCCGGGCCTGCGCAAAATTTCCGTTGACGCGCGCCTGGTTGGCCTCGTTGATTTGCTTCCAGTACTGCACCATGCCCAGGTTTTTGCCCCAGGTCGCTTTCTGGCTGGCCGCTTGCTGAAGCAGCATTTGGGCCTCGGCAAAATTATTTTGCTGCATCTTGACCAGCCCCAACCCGCCCAATGCGTCAGCGTCACGCGGGCTGCGCTGCAGTCGTGACTGGAATGCGGCCTGCGCTTGTGTGAGATCTCCGGACTCAAGCAACTTGAAGCCTCGTGCTAGGTCAGGGTCCTGGCGGGGGGTGGCGCTTGATGCACGTTGTGCGCTTGCAGGCGTGGCTGTTGGGGCCGTAGCGAGTAACTGCCGGATTTCAGTGTCTGACGGGTTCGCCTGGAGGTAGGCTTCGAAAGTGCCGCGAAACTCGGGTGTTGACCCTCCGATCCAGGTCAAGGCCGTGCGCCATGCCTCGGTGGCTTCACTGGCAACCGCAGGCTGGGTTGACAGACGCTGCAACATTTGCAGACCTTCGGTTCGGCGGTTTTCTGTGCGGATAAGGTGTTTGGCCAGTGCCAGCTGGTCAGTCAGGTTGTTTGGCGAAGAACGCACAATGGTTTCAAGCCCCTGAATGGCCTGTCCAAGACCGTTGGTACTGTAGCCAAGGTAGTTGTAATACTCGCGCGCAAGATTGCCCAAAGGTTTGCGACCCTGCAATACTTTATTGTATTGCGCGATGGCCTGGTCCATTTCCTCGGCTGCGGCCAGAGAACGCGCTTTGTCCAGTTCGGCTTTGGGTCCGGGTTGTGCCAGATAGATTTCCTGGTCGAGCGATGGAACCAGAGGACTTTGCGGATGGGTGGAGCGCAAAGTTCCCAGATAGTTATTGGCTCTGGCAAGGTCGTTGGCATTGAGGGCAACCCGGGCCAGGCCGTACAGGGCATCAGGGTTGTTGGGGTTGGCGACCAGTAGCTTTTCCCATACTTCAGCCGCCCGTTTGAAATCTCCCCGGGATTGCCAGTAGCGCCCTTGGTCGGTCAGGGACTCAAGGGCGGTCGGTTGTTGGGCGTGAACGTGTGCTGCAGCCAGTGAGGCAACAAGCCCCAGAGCTAGGGTACGGGAACGGGCGGACATAGTGAATCCCATTGGGTTTGCAGGTTACCTGACGACGTAAAACGGTAGTGTCCGCGTTGCCATCCGGTACTGAACAAATTGAGAACGTGGTCGTAATAGGGGGGTTGCCGGCTTTGCTCGCGAGATTGCACGACGCGTGCCTGCATTAGCGTGGTTGCACGGTTGAACTGACCGTTCATGAGGTCGGGTTCTTTGCGGGCATGGAAATACGGAACCAATGCCGCTGAAAAGCCGGCGGGCCCGGTGTTCTGGTACAGGCCCGTTTCAGTGTGTATTTTTTCGGGCGGGGCACCGGTTGTAGTCACCACCCCGGCCATGCCGTTGACGGCCGCCAGAAACCGGGCCGCAAGCGGGTCATTGGCAGAGGTCATGCCAGCCCACATGTAAACGCGAATGGCGTCGTAACTGCCGATGTCACCCTTGTCGGGGTCAACCAGGAACCGGCCAGGTGTACCATCGGTTGTCGCCTGGTAGCAGACCCAGTCTGCAGCAAAACCTTTCTGACAGCAAGCTTCGAGCAGGACAACTGTGTTGGTGGCAATGTCTTGCCAAGGGCCCTTGGGTGATGCCTGTGCCAGCCGTCGTAAAACGGGCAATGGCATGTAGCTGGGGTTGAGTCGCCACACATGGTCAGCAAGTTTAAAGTGCCTTGGTCCAGGTAACAGCATTGGGCCCAGCCCTGCCAGATCGGACGTTTCAAGCGCTTCAACCTGTTTTAAGAGTGCCATGGCATC
>CAYTSJ010000007.1:0-16643 GCA_964440385.1 uncultured Pusillimonas sp.
GTTCAGGATTTAGCCTTGACGCCACGTGCGCCAACTTCAAGCCGCTTCTTCAAAAGCGGAATGACCAGCGCAACGGTAACCAATATTGCGGTGATCAGGTTCAGATCTTGTGCCTGCAGACCGATGAAATCCACATTGAGCGCCAGCGCCACAAAAAAACGGTACAGCACGGCACCTGCCACTGCAGCCAAGGTAATGATCACCATGCGGCGCGACGACAGGATACTTTCCCCCAAGATGACTGCGGCCAGGCCAATGACAATCGTGCCAATGCCCATGGAAATGTCAGCACCACCCTGAGACTGGGCAAACAAGGCTCCACCCAAGGCACACAGCGCATTGGCAATCGCCAGGCCCAAAATGACCATATTGCCGGTTGCAACCCCTTGCGCACGCGTCATGCGCGGGTTCGAGCCGGTGGCACGCATTGCAAGACCTGACTCGGTCTTCAGATAGCCGTCAAGCAACATCTTGACCACCAACACAACCAGCAACATCAATAGCGGCCGGAACACATAGTCATCCATCGCTTCCGTCTGCAGCAGGGTGAAAACTGTAGGTGCTGTGATGAGTGGAATATTAGGAGCCCCCATCACACGCAAGTTAATGGAATACAACGCAATCATGACCAGAATACTGGCCAGTAAATCCATAACCTTCAGTCTTACGTTCAGCCAACCCGTCAGGGCTCCGGCCAAGGCACCAGCCGCCATGGCCGCACCGGTGGCCAGAAATGGATTAACCTCATGGGATATGAGTACGGCGGCCACCGCCCCGCCCAGCGGGAAACTGCCATCCACCGTTAGATCAGGAAACTTGAGGATACGGAATGAAATCAGGACACTGAGTGCGACCAGGGCAAAAACAAGGCCGATTTCCAGCGCGCCCCACATAGAATAAACAGACATGCACTTTCCTGGTCGGGTTGAGCCGGGCCGAACGTCCCGGCCATAAAGAGTTCAATTACTTGATGACATTGGTCGCCGAATTGACCAGTTCAGGGGAAAGCGTCACCCCCTGCTTTGCCGCGGCAGCAAGATTCACATGAAGCTCGACCTTTTCGCCCATCTGCGAAGGCATGCTTCCGGGCGCTTTCCCTTTAAGAATGTCAATCACCATCGCACCGGTCTGAAGTCCAAGGTCGTAATAATTGATGCCTAACGCTGCAATCGCGCCTCGTTTCACGCTATCCGGGTCAGAAGCCACCAGGGGAATGTCAGCATCGTTACCCACCTTGACCAGGGCTTCATAGGCCGACACCACATTATTGTCGGTGCTGGTATAGATCACATCGGCACGGCCAATCAGGCTGCGCGCAGCCGCACCCACGTCGACCGTACGCGGCGCGCTGACTTCTGCCAGGATCATGCCAAACTTGGGCAGCAGCTCGCGCATCTGACGAACCACAACCGCAGAATTAGCCTCGCCCGGGTTATAAACCATACCCACAGTTTTGGCATTCGGAACCACCTTGCGGATCAGTTCAACCTGACGGGTCAGGTCAAGCATGTCTGAGACACCCGTCACATTCTTGCCAGACGGCTCGAAGGAAGACACCAGCTGGGCTTCAACAGGGTCTGTGACCGCCGAATACACAACCGGGATCGTTTTAGTGGCCGCAACCACCGCCTGAGCAGATGGCGTTGCAATTGCAACGATGACATCCGGCTTGTCACCTATGAATTTTCGGGCGATTTGTGCCGCTATGGCGTTATTGCCCTGAGCGGTTTCAAACGTCCATTTCAGCCCTTTTTGCTCGGTGTAACCGGCTTTTTCAAGGGCATCTTTTACCCCGTTTTTCAGGGCGTCAAGGGCCGGGTGCTCGACAATAGACGTCACCGCAACCGATTGGGCAACCGCAACGGCAGGCAATGCACAAGACAAGGCCAACAACGCTTTGGCCAGTGGTTTGGTCAATAAAGAAGGCATCTCTTGTCTCCGAAATTTAATCGTCTTATTTTACAGAATGCTGAAAGGTCATAAATCAAAAGGACTGAAGCGATCAAAGAACGACACGAGCCTCTTTTGAGGCTTGCGAAAGCAACGACCTGGCCCACTGAACGGCAGGCAGCCCGTAGGACTCTTCAACCTGATGTGCGCGGTCAAGAAAATCGGCGACTGAAACATCCAGCAAAGGGCCTTTCAAAGCCACCACTACCCGGTTACCCTCATCGATTTCGGGCAACTCGAGTACCCTGCCCCCAAAAGCTTTCCTGATTCTTTCGATGTTGGGCCCGAAACTACTGTGATTACCAAACAAATTAACCGTCATGACACCCACATCATCCAGCGTATGAAAGCAATCGCTGTAAAACTCCAGGGAGTCGCGCACAGGGCCCGACGCCTCGGCATCATACAGATCAACCATCAGGGCACGAAAACGCCCCGTTTGCGCCGGCTGCTTGACCCAAAGTGCCGCATCCTCGTGATCGATTTCTGATCTTTTCGATTCAGGCAAACGAAACCAGGCCCGACAGATCGCTGTAACGGCAGGGTTCCATTCGGCGGTTGCCAGTTTTGACGGCGTCAGCTTGTGTGCAAAACGTAGCAAAGAGGCTGCCCCAAGGCCCAAAAAACCAAGAGTATCTTTACGCGATGGCTCAAGAAACAACAACCACGCCATCATTTGCTGCGTGTACGCCAAAACCAGTTCGTGCGGCTTCTTGACGCGCATGGCACCTTGAATCCAGACCGAATCAAAGTGCAGATAGCGGATGCCATCAGACTCGGACAATGTGGGCTCGTCTTGCGGCCCAAGCGCGTGCTTTGACATCACACCCTCGAAAAATCAAGCGTTGCCACAACCGGTGTGTGATCAGACGGCTGTTCATTACGTCGCGGCGTCTTGTCAATGATGCACGCCGAACACAAAGGAACCAGCGCATCCGACAACAGCACATGATCAATTCGCAAGCCCGCATTTCGACGGAAGGCAAATTGCCGATAGTCCCACCAACTGAATGACTTTGCCTCTTGATCAAACAAACGAAATGCGTCGGTCAAACCTAAAGACAGCAAGCGCTGGAACGTTGCACGTTCGGGTTCGGAAACATGCACCTGCCCTTGCCATTTGGCGGGGTCATGCACATCTTCATCAGCAGGTGCGATGTTGTAATCACCCAGAACAGCCAGACGCGGATAACGCTTCAGTTCGTCTGCAAGCCAGTTCCGCAAGGCCTCAAACCACTGAAGTTTGTATTCGAACTTGTCGCTTCCAACGGCTTGACCATTGGGGCAATAGGCGCTGATGACGCGAATATCACCGGCGGGCGATGGCAATGTCACGGCAACAAGACGTTGCTGCGGATCATCAAAAACAGGCAAATTCAGTTGAGGCTCTGTGGCAGCCACACGTGACAGCACCGCAACACCGTTATACGTTTTTTGCCCGGCCCATACCGCGTGATAGCCTGCTTGCAACAGGGCTTCAACCGGAAAACTTTCCTGAGGCAATTTCAGCTCTTGAAGGCACAAGACATCAACCGGATTTTGAGCCAGCCAATCAAGCACCTGCGGCAGACGTACCTTTAAAGAATTGACATTCCATGTCGCTAATTTCATCGTAAACCTGTGATGTCGCAATCAAAGACTGCTAGCGTAGCATTTTCGGCGGATCTTCAAGGCAGCGACACACCTCGATCAGTTACAATCGGCGAATGAATGCCAATAGTCAAATTACCCTTGTTTTACCCCAAGGTCTGGTGCTTGATGTACAGATCGAAGATCTGACCTTTACGGCTTACGTCGTCATTAGCGAACCTGACCTTGACCGGATTGCTGACTTTGTCACGCAAGACGCTTACGAGCAGGCCAACGACTGGCATGTGGCCGCGGTAACAACGGCTGAAGAAGCAGAAAACCAGGTCAGCGACATTGCGTTCAACATGAACCTTGGCGATGCCGTCGTTTTTCTGTGTGCCGATGCTTCTGCCTACGAAGCCACGCTACAAGCCTTGGGTCAGCCTGGCTGACCACAACGGTTAACACGCTCATTCAAATTTTTTTCTGGTTCTGTCATGTCGAGTTCATCCGGATCAATTTTCATGGTGGTGGCACCCAGCGGTGCGGGCAAGTCAAGCCTGGTCAATGCCCTGCTGGCTAAAGACCCTGACATCATGTTGTCTATTTCCTGCACTACCCGCAATCCGCGCCCCGGCGAAGTCGATGGCCAACACTACCGTTTTGTCAGCAAAGAACAATTCATCACCATGCGCGATAACAATGCCTTGCTCGAATGGGCCGAAGTGCATGGTAATTTTTACGGCACGCCGCGTGACCGCATCGAATCTGCCATCGGCATGGGTCGCGATGTTTTGCTTGAAATAGACTGGCAAGGTGCACGACAGATCAAAAAGCATTTCCCCGAAGCGATCGGCATTTTCATTTTGCCCCCTTCCATCGAAACCCTTGAAAGTCGTCTTAAACACCGGGGGCAAGATGCAGACCACGTTATCGCGAAACGATTACTGGCTGCCGGAAGCGAAATATCGCACGCCTCAGAATGCCAATATGTTATTATTAATCAAGAATTTAGCGATGCCTTAGCGCAACTGTCGCAAGTTGTTTCAGCAGCCCGTTTGCGCTTTTCACAACAAGCTGCACGGCACGTTTCACTTTTTTCGCAACTCGGCATCAACCCGGCTGCTTATTAAACAAACCAACTCCATAATTTTTAAGGATTTTTACACCATGGCCCGTATTACTGTTGAAGACTGTCTGTCAAAAATCCCGAATCGTTTCAACCTGACACTGGCTGCCACCTACCGTGCCCGCGAACTGGCTCAAGGTCATGAAGCGCGCATCGAAAGCAAAGACAAACCCACCGTCACTGCCCTGCGCGAAATCGCCTCTGGTGTCACCGGTATCGAAATGCTGCGTAAAGTACCTACCTGATTCCGGGTTGATTATGGCTTTTTCCAGTCTTCGCGATGCTTCCAGCGGTTTATTGAATGTTTTCAGGCGACCGCGCCTGCGTCGACGCGCGAATAGAGCCAAATCAAAGCCAGCCCCAGCCCCTGAGGCTCTGACGCCAGCGCCAGCGACTGCGGCCATTGCCTCGCTGGCCCCCCTTACACAAATCATCAGCCAGTACCTCGATGAAAAAGACATCGAGCGCGTCAAAGAGGCCTATCGTTTCTCTGATCAAGCCCACCTCGGGCAGTTTCGTGCCAGTGGTGAACCCTATATTTCGCACCCTGTCGCTGTCACAGAAATCTGTGCGGGCTGGAGGCTTGACGCCGACTCTTTAATCGCCGCTTTGCTGCACGACGTCATGGAAGACCAAGACGTCCCCAAACAAGAACTGGCTGAAAAGTTCGGTACAGATGTTGCTGAAATTGTCGATGGCCTGTCAAAGCTAGACCGCCTTGAGTTTGCCACCAAAGCCGAGCAGCAAGCCGAAAGCTTTCGCAAGATGTTGCTGGCCATGGCTCGTGACGTTCGCGTCATCCTCATCAAGCTAGCCGACCGCCTGCACAACATGCGTACGCTGGGTGCTGTCAGTGCCGAAAAACGCCGACGCGTTGCCAACGAAACCATGGAAATCTACACCCCGATCGCACACCGGTTGGGGTTAAATGCGCTGTATCGCGAGCTTCAAGACCTTTGTTTCCAGGCTGCTTACCCCAACCGTTTCAATGTCATCAAAAAAGCGGTTATGGCAGCGCGTGGTAACCGGCGTGAAGTGCTGGGCAAAATTACCGATGCTGTCAAAGTGGCATTGCCTGCAGCAGGCATTGAAGCCGAAGTCAGCGGCCGCGAAAAATCGTTATATGGCATCTACAAAAAGATGCGCGATCAGAAAAAGACCTTTTCTGATGTCCTTGATATTTATGGCTTCCGGGTTGTGGTTCACACCTTGCCCGAATGCTACCTGGCTTTGGGTACTTTGCATCAGCTCTATCGGCCTGTACCCGGTAAATTCAAAGACTATATTGCCATCCCGAAACTCAATGGCTACCAGTCTTTGCATACTACCCTGGTAGGCCCTTATGGCACGCCCATCGAGTTCCAGTTCCGAACCCGCGACATGGACCGAGTTGCCGAAGAAGGCGTTGCCGCGCACTGGCTTTACAAAAACGATGATGCCAGTCTGAATACGCTGCAGAAACGTACTCATCAGTGGTTGCAATCCCTGCTTGATATCCAGAGCCAAACCGGCGACTCGGGCGAATTCCTTGAGCACGTCAAGGTTGACCTCTTCCCTGACGCCGTTTATGTCTTTACGCCGCAGGGCAAAATCGTGTCTTTGCCACGCGGCGCTACACCCGTCGATTTCGCCTATTCCATCCATACCGATGTCGGGAACCAGGCCATTGCCTCAAAAATCAACGGCGAATTCTCTCCATTGCGCACAGAGCTTAAAAGCGGTGACGCCGTCGAAATCATCACGTCGCCTGCCTCTCGCCCCAGCGCGCAATGGCTCAATTACGTGCGTACCGGTCGCGCCCGATCCGAAATCCGGCACTACCTGCGCACGGTCAAGTACGAAGAGTCTGTCGCCTTCGGGCGCCGGTTGTTGTCCCAGGCCTTCGACCAGATGGGTATTGCCTACCCCGAAGACACCGACCCGAATTGGGAAAAACTCGCTAAAAGCTCTGGTGCTTCATCCCGAGAAGAAATCCTGGCGGACATCGGTTTAGGCAAGCGCCTGGCCGCCGTAGTTGCCCGGCGTTTTGCACCCGAAAATGCCATTGTGGCTACAACGGCTGCAGCCACCGATGAAATCACTTCCGCGCATGCCACACCCATTCTGGTTCATGGCAACGAAGGCCAGGCGGTTCAACTTGCCAAGTGCTGTGGCCCTTTGCCCGGCGATGCCATTATTGGCGGCATCCGGCTTGGGCACGGCTTGGTTATCCATATGGCAGACTGCCCGGTGGCATTACGGCAGCGCTCTAAAGAGCCCGAACGCTGGATTCATGTCGCCTGGGCTGCCGACACTGCCAGGCATCTGAATTGCCGACTTGATGTCACCATCATCAACGAACGCGGCGTTTTGGGTCGTTTGGCTGCTGAAGTGACTGACGCAGGTTCTAATATTACCCACATGACCATGCAAGATGACGCCGCCGCCTCGGGGCAACTTCACCTGACGGTGCAAGTTGACAGCCGCAAACACCTGGCCCAGGTCATTCGCTCGATGCGGCATGTTCCACAGGTGCAGAAAATCGTCAGGGTCAAAGGTTAACGGCGAAAAGATACGGGTTCAGATTTAAACCCTTATCATCCTCAGGTCAATCAATAAAAAGTGCCGGGTCGACGCGCTGGTTGTTCAAACTGACATTCCAGTGCAAATGCGGGCCGGTTGAGCGTCCGGTTGACCCCACCTTGCCAATCACCTGGCCACGCTTCACCGTCTGCCCGACCTTCACCCCTTGCACTGAAAGATGGCAGTACATAGTCACCAGACCTTGGCCATGGTCGATAAAAATAGTTTTCCCGTTGAAGTAAAAATCATCAACAATCGTCACGACCCCATCTGCGGGGGCTTTGATCGGCGTCCCGGAGGGTGCTGCAAAATCGAGCCCCGAATGCGGGTTACGCTCTTCCCCGTTGAAAAAACGACGCAAGCCGAACGGACTGGACAACTTGCCTGGCACCGGCCTGTCGAGGCGGATATTACTTGGCGTTTGCTGCCGAAAATTGGCGTAAGCCTTCATCTGGAGCTTATGCTCACGCTCATATCGTTTCAGCTGTTCAGGGTCAGGCGTGACTTTCTTTTGGTCTTTCAATGTGATGTGCTGCGACTTGTATTCTTTGGGTTTGACTACAAATTGTACCGAAGACTCACCCTTGGCCCCCTTGACCGACACAGTTTGAGACCCGGGGGCAACATCCAGCCCGATGCCAACAACCGCCACCCAACGCTGGTCATTGTCTTTCAGCACCATCGCGGGCTGGTCACGAAAAAAAACTTTAGGCGCGGTACCGCCTGCACCCAGGTCAAGCACCGCCACCCCGCCCGGGAAGGGATGGTTCAAGGTGCGGCCGATGTACCCCTGAGCCCATGCCGGCATCGAAACCAGCGCCAACAAACCAATCGCTACATATCGCCTGTACTTCTTCAATGCCATGAGCCCTAACAACCTCTTTAACCCTGATTTACAAAATTTTTCATCAACACAATCAACCGTGGCAATCGCAGAAGCCTGAGTAAATGACTAAAAAAAACACAGACAAGAAATTTAACCTGTACGTCGCTTGTTGCAAATAAAAACACCCGATAAAACCGCCACAAAACCCACGAGCTGTATCACAGCCAGGCGATCTCCAAAGATAAGAAAGGCTTCAATCGCGACCAACGCAGGGGAGATGAACAGCAATGACGACGCAGTGGCCGCTTGCCCACGACGAATGATGAAAATCAGCAGCATTGTGCCCACACCTGTCAGTATGAACGCCGCCCATAAAAGCGACGCCCACAGTTCAGGCGACCAGATCCAGCGGCTTTCACCCAAGATAAGGGTGAATACGCCGGTGAAGATCAGTGTTCCGAAATTTTGTAACGAAAGCGAGACCCGGATATCGACGGCTTGAATGGATGTTTTCTGCACAATCGTGCCGAAAGTGATCGACAAAACCGCCAGCACACCAATCATGAAAGCCCAGAGCGGGAATGAGCCTACCCCGGTTTGACTGAGAGCAGGCTGCACCACCATAAAGACACCCAGCATACCCATCGCTATGCCAATCCAAACTCGCCGGCCAGGAATTTCTTTCAAAATTGGAATGGCCATTACAGCCGTCAACAAAGGCTGAACTGAACCGATCAGCGCCATAACTGCCGGCGGAACACCTCCCGCGATGGCCCAGAAGACACCGCATAAATACATGCCTTGCAACAAAATCCCGGCCAGAAGATGCTTGGGTACCTCACGTAGCGGTGGCCATTTGACCTTGGCGTAAAGTGCCACCCCGGTAAACAAAACGGCCGCAATACTCATGCGGACAAACAAAAACAGGGTGGGGTCTGCGTAAGGCACAACAGACTTGGCGACGATAAAGCCCGTTGACCATATCAGCACAAACAATGCGGCAATAAAAACCATTTTTTTTATCCTGTGGTGTGTCTCCCGCCCGTAACATACCACGCCAACCGGTTCAAATGAGACTACTTTTCAGTCAATGTCCCGGCTTGCAGATGCAGGTTACGATCACACCTGGAAGCCAGGTCGGCATCGTGGGTCACCATCACCAAAGTGGCGCCCTGCTCGCGCAACAACGCAAACATCAGATCGATAATCTTCTGACCATTCTGCTCATCCAGACTACCGGTGGGTTCATCGGCAAACAGAATGTCGGGCTTTACAACAAACGCGCGGGCCAATGAAACCCGTTGCTGTTCACCACCTGACAAGGTTTTGGGATAATGATCCAGACGTGCACCCAGGCCAACGCGCTCAAGCATCTGTCGTGCAGCTTGCCCGGCTGATTTTCCGGCAAGCTCGAGGGGAAGCATGACGTTTTCAAGCGCCGTCAGGTTAGGAAGCAACTGAAACGACTGAAAGACAAAACCCACATGACGCGCTCGCAGAACCGCACGCCCCTCTTCGTCAAGGTCAAATAAAGCCTGCCCCATCAGACGGATATTGCCCGATGTGGGAACATCAAGGCCGGCCATCAGTCCAAGCAAGGTAGATTTTCCCGAGCCCGAAGCCCCGGTAATGGCCAATGACTCTCCGGGTCGGGCATTGACGTTGACGTTGTCTAAAATGGTAATCGTGCCAGACGAATCAGAAACGCGCTGGCACAAATTATTTACTTCCAAGGAATAGGTCAGATTCATGCGTAACCGTTGGCTGTTAATTGTTGCAACCCTATTTTGCCTGATTACTGCTTTTAGCGTTCGCGCAGAAACGGTAAACGCCCCGTCCATCCTGGTCATTGGCGACAGCCTTTCGGCGGAGTACGGACTCAGGCGCGATTCCGGCTGGGTCAATCTGGTTCAGCAACGGCTGCAAGAATCGGGCTTTAAACACCATATCAACAACGCCAGCATTAGCGGAGACACCACCAGCGGCGGCCTGAGCCGTTTTCCTGCAGCGCTTGAACGTTACAAACCGGCCATCGTCATTATCGAACTGGGCAGCAATGATGCCCTACGCGGCTTGCCACTTGAAATGACACGACGGAATCTTGAAAAGATGGTCGACATGGCTTTGGCCCAGAAAGCCAACGTAGTTCTGGTTGGCATGCAAATACCCCCGAACTACGGGCGTCAATACACGGAAGCCTTCAAATCTTTGTTTACCGAAATCGCCACAGCGCGCAAAACGGCATTGGTGCCCTTTTTATTTGAAGGCATCGCCACAGATCGCAGCCTGTTCCAGGCCGACGGGATTCATCCGAACGAAACCGCACAGCCAGTACTTGCCAGTAATGTATGGCAAGCCCTGGCACCGTTATTAAAGTAAAGAAACCCATGGCACTATTGCCTGAATAAAACCGGCTCTGGCGCCGTCAGGTAAATAAACCGAAGGGCAAAAAAGAATCAGGAACCGTTTTCTTCACCCTGGATGGCTGCTTTACCGTCTGGCAAAATTTCAACACCCAGGCTTGTACGCAGTGCTTTAAGCACAGCCCGCTCTTCAGCGCGTCCCCAGGCGGCATTCATTTCACGCGGAACCGCAGCCAGAAGTTCGTTACCAGGTTGCCCGGCCTTGCCCGATTCGATGCGAACGACGGTATAGCCACCCGCTGTGGCAACGCCTTCATACGCTGGCAAGGCATCAATATTGGCGCGGAATGCTGCAGCCAAGGCCTGAGGCTCAACGCCTTGTGCATTGATACGGCTGATGGTCAGGGCTTCGCCAAAGCCGGAAGGTGCTTTGGCTGAACCCGCTGGATAGGCTTTCATTTCAGCTTCAGCAGCTTCCTGGGCGGCTTTGGCAGCGCGCTCGGCCACCAAAGCCTCGCGAATCTGGGAAGAAACCTCGTCAAGGGGCTGCACTTTCGCAGGGATGACCTCATCGACACGAACAACGACCAAGGTATCGGGAGAGATCTCAATGACTCCGGAATTTTGCTTTTCAGCCTTCAGTGTTGGGGAAAACAAAGCACGTCTTACTCGAACATCGTCAAGTATTGCTGCATCGGCACTGGCCGCAGCTGCGTCGCCCTTGACCTGGTGTGCAGGCAACAAACGATCTTGGGCAATACCCGTTACCTTGCGAATTTCAAGACCCAAACCTTGAGCAGCAGGTTCAAGGCTGGAGGCATTGTCGTAAGCCAGATCACGCAAACGGGACGCCATTTCAGCAAAACGCTCGGCACCCATCTGGCGACGGACTTCGGCTTCAACCTTGGCGCGTGCCTGTTCAAACGTTTCACCGCGCTCTGTTTCAACTTCAGAAGCCAGGAACACATGATAGCCATCGGGGCCTTCTACAACCTCGGATACCACGCCGGGTTTGAGCGCAAAAATAGCAGTTTCCAGTGATGCCGGCAAAGTGCCACGAGTCATCCAACCCAGACGGCCGCCTTCTTTGGCACTACCCGCGTCCTGAGACTCAGTTCGGGCAACATCAGCAAAAGACTCAGGTTTAGCTTTAACTTTGTCGGACAACGCCTGCGCTTTTGCACGTGCGGCATCGCGATCGGCCACCTTCGCGTCAGGAGCCACGTTGATTTGAATATGATTGAGCAACACCCGGCCAGGTAAAACATAGCGGTTTTTGTTCTGCTGGTAGTACGCTTGCAGGTCGGCCTCGGTAATGTTGGCGACCGACTTCATGGCAGCAGCTTCATTCAAGACCAGGTACCGGGCGCTAACGTGCTCAGGAACGCGCAAGGCATTCTGGTTTTGTTCGTACCAGGTTTTGATATCGTCATCAGAGACGCTAACTTTACCGGCGAAGTCTTTAGCTGCAAACGTTTTAAGTCGCACAGTACGTTCGGCGGTCAGGGCTTTCTGAACAGCATCAGAAACCGAGGCAGGAACCGCGGCCGTAAAGGCAACTGGCCCAAGCACCCTTTGCAAGGAAAGCTCGGATCGTTGCCCTTGTTCAAAATCACGCGTTGTCATGCCCATACTGGCAAGAATTTCGTTGTAACGCTCTGGTGAAAATTTGCCATCAACCTGCAATTCAGGAATCGCGGCTATAGCACGACGCAGCACGTTATCGGATACGCTGAAATGATCTTTGGTCGCCGCTTGAATAACAACAGCACGATCGATCAGGGATTCAAGCAGATCTTCACGTGCTTTAGCGGTATCAAGCAGGGTCGGGTCAAACGCACTGCCCATGCGTGCCTGCAACTGCTGCAACTGGTTACGCTGGGCATTGGTAAACTCTTCGAGCGTGATGGCCGAATCACCAATGCGCACCAGTTCTTTGTTTGCCGATACATAATTGGTGTAACCGCTGACCCCGATGAGGGCAAACGACGGAAAAATCAGAACGACAAGCACAAGCAGCATCAAGCGCTGATGCGTACGGATAAAATCAAACATTCATCAAACCCACAGAGTCGCCATAACGCTACGCGTTAAACTGGCGTTGTCTACCAAAAAAATGACGGTGTTACTTCGGTGTGGCGAGTTTACCATCGAGTGGCACCGGCCCACTTCAAAGGCTAACCCTTGTTCAGTTACCGCCACGCTTTTCATGCCGCCAATCATGCTGATGTACTTAAACATAGCATTCTGGTGCATATTCTTGATTACTTCAATCAGAAGGAAAACCCGTACTGGGTGATTGATACTCATGCCGGGGCAGGTATTTACGACCTGTCTGATGAATGGGCGAACAAAAACGCAGAATTTGCTGATGGCCTTGACCGCTTGCTGGAAGCCGACAAGCACCCGGCCCTGATTGAACGCTACCTGAAGGCGGTGCAGGCCTTCAACCCCGACGGCATCGCCAATTTCTACCCAGGGTCCCCTTGGCTGGCCTTGCAGGCGCTACGTGCAAAAGACCGTTTACGACTGTTCGAACTTCACCCCGGTGAGATTGAAGTCCTGCGTGCCAATCTGGCGCAACAAGATCGCGATATCCAGAAAAAAACCATGATCTACGAACAAGATGGTTTTAACGGTCTGAAAGCATTGCTGCCCCCACCCACCCGTCGGGCAGTCACGATCATTGACCCTTCTTACGAAGACAAAACCGACTATCGAAAGACCTTGAATTGCCTGCAAGAAGCCATGAAGCGCTTTCCAACCGGGTGTTATGCGGTCTGGTACCCGCTGGTTCAGCGCCGCGAGGTGACCGAGCTGCAACGCGCTTTGGAAAAGATGAAAGATTGCAACTGGCTCAATGCCACTTTAAGCGTACGCAAACCACCCAATGATGGTTTCGGACTGTTTGGCAGCGGCATGTTTGTGATTAACCCACCCTGGACCTTACACGATGAACTGGCCAAGGCCCTGCCCTGGCTGTCCAGGCAATTGGCGCTTGATGATCGCGCCAATTTCAGTTTGAAAAAATCAGCCTGATACCGAACACCGGGCCTGGTTCAAGCCAACACAAGGCCTGAACCCTTTAGAACTGCTCGCCCTCACGCAAGTAGCGCCACTGCCCGGGGGGTAAGTCACCCAGAACAATGCGACCCATGCGCACACGCTTGAGCCCGACGACTTTCAAGCCCACCTGTTCACACATGCGGCGAATCTGGCGTTTTTTGCCTTCCCACAAAATAAACCGTAACTGGTCTTCATTTTGCCAGGATACCTCGGCCGGCTTGAGCGCCTGTCCGTCAAGGCTCAGGCCATGATTTAAAAGCTTCAAGCCATTAGACCCAATCTTGCCTTCGACACGGACCAGATATTCTTTTTCTATGTCCGAGTGCTCGTCAATGAGTTGGCGCGCAATACGACCGTCCTGGGTCAACACCAGCAACCCTTGCGAATCGATATCCAGTCGCCCGGCTGGAGCCAGACCCCGCAGATGATTGCGATCGAACTTGATTGAAGACTTTTCAGGACGGTACTGCGTGCGTTCTGAAATAAGTGTTGCCGCAGGCCGATAACCGCTTTCAGCCTGCCCGGAAACATAACCCACGGGCTTGTTAAGCAAGATCGTGACGCGCGCCGTCTGGCGCTGCTGGGCCTGACGATCGAGGGTGATTTTTTGATTGGGGTAAGCCTTGCTACCCAGTTCGGAAACGACAACGCCATCGACACGAACCCAGCCACGCTCGATGTAACTGTCGGCTTCCCGACGTGAACACAGGCCACGTTCGGCCATAAGTTTTGAAATTCTGATTTTTTCCATAGGCGCCATTGTATGCATTAGCCGCCTTGATGGACAGTTAACGCATGACACCTGGGTGCACGCCGTTGTGACAATGCCTCAGTAAGCCAGTATGCGAGAAAGAAAATGGCGCGCGCGTTCAGAACGCTGGTCGACATGGTCGAAAAAGTCGGACTTGCTGCAGTCTTCGACAATTTGACCCTGGTCCATGAAAATAACGCGATGCGCGACCTTGCGGGCAAAACCCATTTCGTGGGTGACCACCATCATGGTCATCCCTTCGGCGGCAAGATCCACCATGACATCAAGTACTTCGTTGACCATTTCCGGATCAAGGGCTGAGGTCGGTTCATCAAAAAGCATGACCACAGGATCCATAGCCAGCGCCCTGGCAATGGCCACCCGTTGCTGCTGACCGCCGGACAATTGCCCGGGAAGCTTGTGCGCGTGATCAGACAAACCTACCCGCTTCAATAGCGACTGACCCCGCTCGATGGCTTCGTCTTCAGAACGCCCTAGCACCTTGATTTGCGCCAAGGTGAGGTTACGCATGACGGTCAGGTGGGGGAAAAGCTCGAAGTGCTGAAACACCATACCGATGCGGGAACGCAAGGCGGGCAGATCGGTTGCAGGGTCGGTGACAGTGACACCGTCAACAATAATATCCCCTTGCTGCACCGGCTCGAGAGCGTTGACCGTTTTAATCAGCGTAGACTTGCCCGACCCCGAAGGCCCGCAGACCACAACCACTTCGGAACGACCAATGGTGGTGCTACAGTCTTTGAGCACCTGGAAATTGCCATACCACTTGCTAACCTGCCTGAACTCAATCATGCCCGGTACTCAGGGAAAGTTGATGGCAACTGGACGACTGGCATTTAGCACCCTTAAAGAACCTCGGGGCCACTTTCGCCGGTACGGATGCGAATGGCTTGCTCGACGGGCTGGACAAAAATCTTGCCATCGCCGATTTTCCCGGTATGCGCTGCCTTCAAAATGGCCTCGATAGAGGGGTCGACCTGGCCGTCATCGACCACCATGTCGATGCGGATTTTGGGTAAAAAATCGACCACATATTCAGCACCACGGTACAGCTCGGTATGGCCTTTTTGACGCCCGAACCCCTTGACTTCGGTCACGGTCAGCCCGTTGACCCCGATCTCGGCCAAAGCTTCGCGAACTTCGTCGAGTTTGAAGGGTTTGATGATGGCAGTGATCAGTTTCATAAGAGACTCCGGGCGGTTGACGGTGCGGGTGCAAGCCTGAAATTATCGCACGCTCATTTATAATTGGGCACTATGTCAAAAAATACCCACTCCGCACCGCAAGACCAGTTTGCCAACAAGGCTCAGGCCTGGTCCGCACGATTCTCAGAGCCTGTTTCTGACCTGGTCAAACGCTACACGGCGTCTGTCGATTTCGACAAGCGCATGGCTGCGTTCGACATTCAGGGTTCACTGGCGCATGCCGACATGTTGGCGCACATCGGCATCATCAGCTCAGAAGACCTGACCGCCATCCAGAATGGCATGGGTCAAATCCTTAAAGAAATCGACGCCGGTCAATTTACCTGGTCGCTTGACCTTGAAGACGTTCACCTGAACATCGAAAAACGTCTGGTTGAACTGGTGGGCGATGCAGGCAAGCGTTTGCACACAGGCCGTTCGCGTAACGACCAGGTGGCCACCGATATTCGTTTGTGGTTGCGCAACGAGATTGACATTGCCATCGACCTGCTTCGCCAGTTACGCCACAACCTCGCTACGCTGGCCCGGCAACATGCCCAGGTTATTTTGCCGGGCTTCACCCACCTTCAGGTGGCCCAGCCTGTCACATTTGGCCACCATTTGCTGGCTTATGCAGAAATGTTTGCGCGTGACGCCGAGCGCCTGCATGACTGCCGCAAACGCGTCAACCGCTTGCCGCTGGGTGCAGCCGCCCTGGCCGGCACAAGTTACCCGATCGACCGTGAACGTGTTGCTAAAACCCTTGATTTTGAAGGCATTTGCCGCAACTCCCTTGACGCCGTCTCTGATCGCGACTTTGCCATCGAGTTCTGTGCTGCCGCCGCCCTGATCATGACGCACATCTCCCGCATGTCAGAAGAACTGATCATCTGGATGAGCCCCCGGGTTGGTTTTATTGACCTTGCCGACCGCTTCTGCACGGGCAGCTCCATCATGCCGCAAAAGAAAAACCCCGATGTCCCCGAATTGGCGCGCGGCAAGACAGGCCGTGTCAACGGTAACCTGATTGGTTTGCTGACCCTCATGAAAGGTCAGCCTCTGGCCTACAACAAAGACAATCAGGAAGACAAAGAAGGCTTGTTCGATTCGGCCGACACGGTTCGCGACACCCTCACCATTTTTGTTGATATGGTTAACGGCATCAAGGTCAAGCCCGATGCCATGCGCGCAGCGGCTCTGCAAGGGTTCGCCACTGCCACTG
>CAYTSJ010000008.1:0-4188 GCA_964440385.1 uncultured Pusillimonas sp.
GTGCGCCGGCACCCGGTAGTTCATCCTCATCAGCAACCACCAGCTGCGCCGAATGCAGACCCTCAATGGCTTTAAGGGCAGCCCCGAAACGCCCGGCCCCACCCACATAAACCACACCCGGGTCTATACGCTGGACCAGATTTTTGAGTTTGGCATGATCTTTTGACAACAATGAATAGGCCGGCGAAATGCCTGAATACGGGATACCCACGTGCATGGCGGCCAGCATCAGCAGCCCGTGATTGACCGAGTTATCAGACATCACACACACCGGCTGACCCGGCCGAAGCCCCTGACCCAACAACCACGTCCCGATGCGATGGACCTTATCCAGAGCCTGCTGATAGGTCACGCCGACCCACAAACCCGCTGGACTGCGCTCAAGCAAAAACGGGCGATCGGGTGCAACCTGCGCCCAATGCTCAAGGTATTCACCAATACAACGGGCATAGGGTTGAAGCGGGGTCGGGTTTTGAACAAGTGTGGTGCCATCGTCACGACGCGTGACCGATACGGTCGGCATCGCGAACAGCGCACCTGCCGGGGGCAGAGGCTGATTCATTGTTGTCTCCTGGGTTTTAATTATGTGCAGCGGTTGGCCCACTTTTTTTTGACTATACGAAAATATAGTTATCTGTGCAATCTATAGTTTAAAAACCTGTCCAGGCACTGTCTTTATGGCATTATTTGGAGCATGACGACATTGCCGCTTTTTCCGCTGGGCCGAGCCCTGTTCCCCAACGGGGTGATCTATCTGAACCTCTTTGAAGTTCGCTACTTGAACATGATCAAAGAGTGTCTGACTCATCACACCCCTTTCGGGGTCGTTGCGTTAACTACAGGCACTGAAGTCAGGCGCGCTGGCGTCAAAGAAAGTTTTGTCGATGCGGGTACGTTGGCCATGGCCGAGCGCATTGGCGCTGGAAATGATCCGATCGGACTCATCCGGGTGCGTTGTACCGGCACCCGGCGCTTTAGTATCAACACCCGTGAACAAGGGCTTGCAGGGCTATGGACGGCAGACGTTACCTTGTGCCCGCCGGAACCCGACACACCGGTACCACCCGACCTTGAAGATTGCGCCGATGCCCTGGCAAAGGTCATCAAACAGCTGCAAAAGGAACAGATCCCGGTTGAGGCCGCGCCAATTCATCCTCCTTACCAACTGGACAACTGTGCCTGGGTCGCCAACCGGTGGGCCGAATTGCTTCCCTTGCCGCCCACCCAGAAAGCCGTCTTGCTCAAAACTGACGACCCGATAGAACGGCTCGATATGCTGCGGGAGGTACTGATTGTGAAAAGCGTACTGTCATGAGTCAACGACGTCGTATACCCAAAGTCGGACTGATCCTGGGGGGTGGTTCGGCACGAGGCTGGTCTCATATCGGGGTCATTCAAGTCCTGGTTGAAGCTGGTCTTAAAATCGACATCGTTTGCGGTACCTCTATCGGTGCCATCGTCGGAGCTATCTATGCCAATGGCAAGCTCAACGAGCTTGAAGCCTGGGTGCGCTCATTGTCTTTGCGCGATGTCGTTTCATTCATGGACTTGAGTCTGGCCGGAGGTGTTCTCAAAGGAGAACGCCTCATGTCATATTTTCGGGAAAAATTTCTCGATACTGATATTGAACGTCTGAATCTGCCCTTTGGTGCCGTTGCTACCGAGCTTTACGGTGGCTCCGAGGTCTGGTTGCGCTCCGGCGATGCCTTGGCCGCCGTCAGGGCCTCTATGGCTTTGCCGGCTTTGTTTGCCCCGGTACATGATGAAGGCAGGGTGCTGGTCGATGGCGGGCTGGTTAATCCGGTGCCGGTATCACTGGCGCGCGCCATGGGCGCGGACATTCTGATTGCCGTTGACCTGACCGCCGATATTCTGGAACGACACCTGAGACGCCCGACTGCCGGGTCGGCTCTATCAAGCCCACAACCCGATGAAACGCCTGGCGACAGCTGGCTCGATAAACTACAAAGTAATCTCAGTGCCTTGTTACCCGACCGCCCTGCAAGCGATCCGACGCTGGTTACTTTACCGATCCCGTCGATGCTTGATGTAGTTGCCACCAGTATCAACATCATGCAAGAGCGGATCACGCGTAGCCGCATGGTGGGTGAACCCCCGCATGTCACCATCGCCCCCAGGGTCGCACACCTTGCCCTTATGGATTTTCACCGGGCTGAAGAGGCCATTAATGAGGGTCGCAGAGCCGCCCTTGATGCTCTGGAAGAGATCCGGTCATTAGACGTTATCCTTGAGACTCGATAACCGGCCAAGGTTTTTGTATCAGGGTTTTCCTTGACATCAAACAGTCGTCACGTTACCCTTGAAAGGCTAAAGATCTACGGCTCTTTTATTTTGGCCTACGGGCCTGTTGGTTAACACTCTATTGGCAAAGCGCAATGACCTTCGCGGTGGCTTTGCTGTCAACCCGGGTGCCACACCGCTTGCACCTGCTCTTTGCAGCGCCTTGGCTGCACTTGCACTAAACCCGTTTAACAACGGTCGCCCGAATAAGGGCCCACGCCTGCCCGCCTTGTGCAAAGCAAGGTGGAATGCCTTATTTTTAAAAAGGAACCTGTACTAATGGCAAAAGAAGAATTACTCGAAATGAGCGGCTCGGTTACCGAAGTCTTGCCAGATTCACGCTTTCGTGTCACCCTTGAAAACGGCCACCCTATCGTTGCCTACACCGGTGGAAAAATGCGTAAAAACCACATTCGTATTTTGGCCGGCGATAAAGTCAAACTTGAAATGTCCCCCTACGACCTGAGCAAAGGGCGCATTATTTTCCGTCATATTGAAGGCCGTCCGGCCAGCACAACCAGCAGCGCACCGCGCCGCCGCAGCTAAACGCATACTGGCACAGCACGTCATTACAACGGGTTGCTTGCGGGCGTTGCAAAACGCTCGAGCTCGCCCGAATGGTCAGACACCTCGTGCCAGCCCGCCGCATCGGGAAAGTCAATCACCGCCAGGCCTGCTGGCGGAAAATCATGACGCAGGCGCACCAATGCATTGGCGCCGCCACGACCAATCAGGCGCTGAGCCAGTGCCGAAATGCCAGGGTTATGCCCTACCAGCACCACTGCTCGGTACTTGGAAGGCGCACCGCGAACGACATCAAAAAGCACGCCTACCGAGGCCTCGTAAATACGGGGTTCAAACACAGCAGGAACATGGGCAGGCAATTGTTTTTGAACGATAGTCCAGGTTTCCCGTGTTCGTTGCGCCACCGAAACAATGGCATGCGCAGGAATCAAACCTTCCTGTGCCATGTAGCTTCCCATTTCCTGCGCTTCATCATGTCCGCGATCAGACAGTGTTCGATCAATATCGGGATGTCTTTCGTGATGCCCCGCATGGGCATGACGCAATAAAACCAGACGAAGCGTATCGGACATGAAAACGATCCCTGAATAATTAAGTGAATACGGTTAAACGGTTAAATGTGTTTACGGACACCTTAATAACCCGATTATGATAACCGCGCAGTTAAGCTCAAGCACTAAAAAACAACGTCATTTTTTCAACACAGCGGTGCGATTGTTTGCCCTACATTCGGCAACGATTTTGTAGCGTTGACCACACCGCCCGGACTCAGATCGTGCCAGTACCATACGGTCTGCCCACCACACCACAGGGGCATGCAACACCTCAGGCGTTGCCATCAGTTTGCGAGCCAGGGTGACATGGGGTTGAAAACCATGATGACGATCAAACCACAGTTCAGAGGCATCCAGTTGACCCGCAAGACGCTCATAAAGACAAACCAACGGCATCGGCACCACTGAAGGCCCGGCCCAAGCCAGATGAAGTCGCTTGAACACGCCAATACGATCAAGGTTAAGTTCAAAGCCATCGAACGGCACCTTGTGTAGCGTTTCCACCAGAACAGGTTCAATACTGGCTGGCAACTCGCCCAGAAACGCCAACGTCAGATGAAAGTCTTCGAGATGCGTAAAACGACCCGCAGGTAATCGACGTTGCAGGTCAGCTAATTGACGCGTCACAACCGGGTTTGGCCACAAGGCAAAAAAATAGCGCGATGTTTGCATCGCGCTATTTTGCAGGGCTTAGTCCGGTCAATCAACCCAGATCAAATGAAACCTGGATATTTCAACGCCCATCAGACCTCCGCCGTCTCGGCTGCAGTTTGCTCGGCCGATACCGACGTGCGGATGAGATGATCAA